>NZ_QEHL01000030.1:0-22962 GCF_003116525.1 Pseudarthrobacter sp. AG30
CAAAACCGGGGGCAGTCCCTGGTCCTCGGACCGTCGGGTAGGACGGCTTAGGTACCCTGTCCAGCTCTATGAGGCGTTTCTGTCATTGCTGATCGGCCTCGGAACGCTGGCCGTGACGCTGGCAGGGCCACCGAGCATTCCCGGGCTGGTCTTCGTCGGCTCCATCATGGTCTACACCCTGGGCCGGCAGTTGCTCTTCCCGTTGCGGGTGGAGTCCCGCACACGGCGGGGGCGAACACTGACCATTGTGGTGTGCACCCTGATTCTGGGCGCAGACATCATGCTGGCCGTCTTGTCCTGATCGTCACTACGGCAAAGTGAGGCCAAGCACCAACAGGCACTCAGTTCCCCCGGCCGGGGCTACGCCCGCCATGGCCTTCACGGCCATGTGCTGAGCGAGGAACCACCCAACCGGGTACCTGGGCGACACGGCCTGCCGCGGGAGCCGCGGGCTCATCCCCGTCCGGGGCCCTCACCGCCCGGTCCGCTTCCGTTGGTCGCCTCGGTTTCGTTGACCCCAGGCTGGCTGCGGGCATCATCCGTTTCTTCCGAAACGGGTTCGCTTCCTTGCTCGAACTGCGCTCGGTAACGTACACGCCGGATTCGTCTGGTCATGGAAACCATGAGCAGGACAACTCCGATGACCATGAACGCCGTCATCGCGAAACCCAGGAATCCGGGAGTTACCTGATCCGCGTCCAGCCCTGGCCTCAGACCCTCGTTGCCTGGAGCCGGGGCCGGCGTCGTAGCCAAGGCGTAAAGACCCGCGGCAACAATTGGGATTTGCACTGTATAGTCCTTTGTCCGGCTCGTTGTGTGGGCGCCCGCAGATGGCCCTCGTGCGTAATCCGCCCGAGCCCGCTGAGCGCGGTCCGTCAGGACCGCAGAGAAACAGGGTGCAGGACGCACCCGCTACTGTACCGCTTCATTGCGCGGCTGCCGCTTTTCACAGCAGTCAGCGCAGCCATCTACCTCTTAGATGAAGGCAGCCGGGTCGACGGTCTGGCCGTTGACCATGACCTCGAAGTGAAGGTGGCAGCCGGTGGAGGCACCGGTTGTGCCTACCCCTGCAATCTGCTGGCCCTGAGCCACGGACTGCCCGACCGAGACACCGATAGTGGACAGGTGGTTGTAGGTGGTCTTCAGTCCGTTGCCGTGATCGACGACGATCCGGTTGCCGCTGCCGTACGGACTCCAGCCGGCCTCGGTGACGGCGCCGGAACCGGCGGCGAAGACCGCCGTCGTGCACGCACCGGTCAAATCGATTCCGGTGTGCAGCTCCGCGGCGGCCCCGGTGATCGGGCTGGTTCTGAAGCCGAAGGGGGAGCTGACGTTAATCGACGCGAGCGGGGCACGCAACCCCTTGGAAGGGGATGCCGGGGCGTGGGCGACCTCGGGTGCTTTGACCGCCCCTGCGGGCTGCGCCGGCGCAGCGGGCGCAGGCGCTGGCTGGGAGGTCACCTCCGGGCGGTCAAATGTGAGGACAGTGTCGGCTGCTGCCGTGACCGCCGTTTCCGGGGCCGGGGCTGCCACGGCGGCTGGCCGGGGCTGGGCCGCAGCGCGGCTGCCGGGGTCTGCCTGCGCCGCGGACAGGGCAGTGAGGGCGATCATTCCCGTGACGGCTGCTGTTAGGCCGAACTGCTGGCTGCGGAGCCGGAACGTGGGTTCACGGAAGAACGGCGGGCGGCGTGCTGAGGCAGCGGCCGGAAGTGCGCGGCGACGGCCGTGTTTTGGCTGGGCAGACAAGATAGCGGTCCTCTCGGCGCCGGCGAAGTTAGCTGTCGGATTCGGACGAGTGGACTGTCCGGCTGCCCTGCAGGACGCGATTGGGACGCGTGGTCACAGGGTCGGCTTCACCCCAAGGTGCACCATGGCACACCGTATGTGGGTCCTCCGCCCCCGCCTGAGAAAGATCAGGATCACGGACCGCCGGCGGGGTTTGGCGAAGCGGTCACATCCATACCCGTTGGGGGTATGTGTTGGTACGACTCTAGCGAAGCGTCGGCGTAGGTTACAAATCCGTTATCAAAGGCGCTCCGGGCTTAAGGGGGCAGGGATGGTGACTGGCGGGGCACCGGAAGGATACGCTGGGCGAGACTTGCCCCCAGGAGAGACCAGATGGCCCTTCAACGTTCGACGCCTCCACTGCTGGTCCGCAGGCTTGCGGCGCTGCGGGCTGTCCTTTCCTGCCTCGTGATCGTCCTCCTAGTGGCCGGGCCAGTTGCCTTCTGTAATGGGCAGGCCCACGTGGTGGGGGTGTCCGACCCTAGCCCTTACTCCGCCGCACAGCGCCAGCGCCAGACTTTGATCCCCGGGGGACAGGAGAATCCTCGGGGACGTTCGGACAGAGTGACGCCGGTCGGAGCCCAATCCGCCTCCGACGTGCTCCGCGGGGTCCCGCGCAGCGGGTGCCACGAGGCCGGAGACACCCGGTCAGTCAGTCCACGGTCGTGGCCCGTTGCTGTGACCGACGCGGCGCAGCCAAGGCCCGGAGTGCTCCTCCCTGATTTCGCGGGTCCGCGCGCCCGGCCCCCGGCATCCCACATCGCTAACAGGCCCCAAGCACCGCTGAGCCGGCAGGCGCTAACCCTAACTCAACTGTCTGTCAGTCGGACATAAAAGGGCACGTTCTCCACGTCCGGCCGCGCGAACGCCAGGCCATAGGGCCTGCAAGTGGCACCCTTCGACCGGGCTGGCGTAAACACCGCGTGCGGCCGCCCTTTGGGTCCTGCCTTCAGCGATCAGAAGGAGGCCCGAGAGAGAACATCAGCCAAACAGCCGGCACATCAGAAACATCAGCCGGTCTCCGCACCAGGTTCCTCCCGTTCAGTATTGGAAAGAGAGAAAGAAATGACACACGGAAGCACCCACAAGATGCTCGATGCCTACCCGAAGGATCTTGGCGGCATCGATCAGCACATGCTCGCCGAATGCATTGCAGCGTGCTTTGACTGCTCACAGGCCTGTACCGCCTGCGCTGATGCCTGCCTCGGCGAAGACATGGTCGCCGAGTTGACCAAATGCATCCGCACCGATCTTGACTGTGCAGACATCTGCGCGGTCACGGCAAACGTCCTCTCCCGCCACACCGCCTTTGATGCCAACGTCACCCGCGCGGTGCTCCAGGCCTGTGCCACAGCGTGCAAAGCCTGCGCCGAGGAATGCGAACAACACGCAGGCATGCATGAACACTGCCGGCTCTGTGCCGAGGCATGCCGCCGTTGCGAAAAGGCATGCAACGACCTTCTCAGCTCGCTCGGCTGACCCTGCCCCAGGGCCCTACCCAACGGTGACCGGAGATCCAACGCCTTCCGGCACCCGCGGGAAGGCCTGCCCTGCAGCATCCCGGACTTAAGGCAACCCCAATGCGTCCCTGAGCACTGCCACCGGAGCATCCAGGGGATGAAAATGCCAGTCGAATCGTTAATCCGCGTATGGGCGCGACCAGCGCCACGGATCTCTTCGACCGTGGCGCCATCGTCCGTCGAAAGGAATAAATGAAACCCAGGCAGTCCTCAGCCCCGAGTCAAGGGTCCATCCCACCCGCCGGCAGCACCCTGGCCGGGATAGCTGCCCCGTCCGGGAGCACAGTCGACGACCCGCAACTGCGGCGAATGCTGATCACCCACATGCATTGCGGTGAGCCTATGCGTCTGGTCCCAGCCGACAAAATGCCTGCACTTCTCTTCCCGGAGGCATTGGTCAGTCACGCCCCTGAGCTATCTGGGGGCGTGCTGATGTACCGGTGCGCCTGTGGCACTTTTGATCGGAGCCCAGACTGACAGCCCCGGGGTGGACCGCGGCGGCCGGTCCCGGGCTGCCGACAGGCGCAGGTCCCAAGGAAACGTTTCCTGCTCAGGGCACCGGGCGGAGCCCGGCCAAGGTCACTTTGACCAGCCGGTGAACGGCCTCCGGCGATGTCAGACCGGCGGCCGCTTCGAGGGCATGAAGGCAGATATCAACGGGCACCGCTTCGATATGAAAAAGCCCTTCGACAAGCCCTTCAACGTCAGGACGGGGGAACGGAGTTTAGGTCAAATTCATTAACGACAGCGACATGTGGCACCCCATGCACCTCCTCCATGGGCATACCTTCCAGGTCGGCCTCGACTGGGCCCGTAAAGACACTGTCATTGTCCTGCCCAAGCAGACCGTCACCGTCATCTTTGACGCCGACAACCCCGGCCAATGGCTCGCGCACTGCCACAACGCCTACCACGCAGAACGGGGCATGATGGCCCTCTTCTCCTACATCAAATGACGGATCCCCATGCAATCCTCGGCATCAACAGATTTCTTCCAGCGCCTCAGGTCACGTCCCCGTTCTTCCGTCGGCAAGGCGGACGCCGATAATTCGGAGGATTCCGCCCAGCATCGCAAAGGAGCATCCGCATGAGCAACGCCAGAGAACGACGTGCAGAACATCAGGCGATCGTTGCCGCTGTCCGGGCCAAGCAAAAAGCCAAACAGCGCCGATGGAGCATCCTCCTTTACGGCAGCTTCGGCTTGGTGCTGGCTGCTATCGTCGTCGTCGCCGTTGCCGTCACCGGCTCCATTCGGGAACGGAAGGCCGCCGCTGAGGCAGCCAAAAAACCCATCGAAGGTCTGCAGACTTTCACTGGGCTATCCAGCGATCATGTCCAGGGTGCCGTCACATACCCCCAGCAGCCGGGCGTGGGAGGGAACCACTCAGCCACGTGGACGAACTGCGGCGTCTACCCCGAACCCATCAGTGAACAACGCGCCGTCCATTCCCTGGAACACGGCGCCGTATGGCTGACCTATAACCCTGCCCTGCCGGCCGCCGAGGTCACCGAGCTCACCGATCTGGCCCAAGGGAAGCCCTATGTCCTGCTCAGCCCCGACAAGGAACAGAAAGCGCCCGTCACGGCGACAGCCTGGGGCGCGCAACTGGCGGTGCAGGAAGCCAGCGACTCCCGCCTTACGGCCTTCATCGCCGCCTATGCCCAGTCACCCAAGGCACCGGAACCCGGTGCTCCCTGCACCGGAGGGGCCAACGGATGATGTGGCACCGGACAGCCCAGAGTCCGGCCGCTCCCGGGACCGTAGGCATGGTGGAGTGACGGCGGGCGGCGATATTTGGCGCACAGATCCCGCCACGTTGCGCGATGTCATCGTGGACCGGGACGCTGTGGAAGCCCGGCTCGGGGACTGCCCCATGCTGGAGCGTGTGTGGATTCTGTCACTGCTGGACCGGCACGAGGAGGCCCTGGAAGAGGGCCACCAGCTGCTGGAGAGCTCTGAAGACTGCTTTAAACCGCTGCTGGTCCTCGCCCATGCCCACCAACGCCGGTACCGGTGGGGAGACGTCGCCCGACTGCAGGAGGAAGCGCTGCGGTTGGCGGCCACGGGCACCAGAGAGGCTCTGGTCCGCCACCACATCGGCAGACGCCTTTTCGACGAGGCACGGTACGGGGATGCCGCCGCCGAGTTCGAATGGGCCAGTGACCTGTACCGGGCGGCGGGACGCGTCCGCCTCGCCGAAGTCTCCCGCCAGGCAGCGCTGCGCAGCCGCGATGTCTACGAGCATGGGCGCACCACATGGCACTGAAAGCGCAGATCCTAGCTGCCTCCCAGGAAGCCGTCCGATGCCCGGCCCCAGGGCAGCCGGGACAGGAGGGCCTGACCATGCGTGACCCGTTCCTGCTCCTGTTCGGTGTGGCCATCGTTGCGGCCGCCATCGCAGCGGGGATTGCCCTGACCAGAGGCGGCATCCGGACCGCGGCCGACCGACCGCGCGCCGGGGCGAACCGGCAGGACCAGACAGCAGCTAAAGGGGTGCGCCACCGCTGGGGACTTGCAAGCTGCGTGGCCGTGGCCGCGGCCGGTCTTTACATCGCCGTGGTCTACGGAATCGGCACCTCGCCCTCCGCGGTGTCCGGCATCACCGTGGAACTCGGCTTTGCCATGATGGTCCTCGCCGTCGTGTGGTTCATCTTCCGCCAGGAGGTCCTGAGCTACCAGCTTCGGATCGCAGCAGCACTGTACGACACCGCGGTGCCGGCAGAGCCGGAACAGGTCAGGGCCGCCGAAGCAGTCGGATCGTTCCTTCGCCTGGTGCTCTTCCTGCCTGGACTCTTCGTCGTGCTGGCCAAGTTGATCCTTCGCTAGAACGCCTGTCGCCTGGTGGTGCCAGCGAGAGAGGCTGACGGCGTGACCGCGGCGGGTCTAGGGTGGGGCGTGACGGCCGGCAATGGCCCGGCCGCAGTGACAGGAGCTGCATCATGACTCATCACATCAGTGCGATGCTCGGTGCCCACCCTAAGGGGGTCGGCACTCTTGATCAGGACAAGCTGGCCGAGTGCATCGGAGCCTGCTTTGAATGTGCGCAGGCCTGCACGGCCTGCGCTGACGCCTGCCTGGGCGAAAAGATGGTCGCCGACCTTGCAGCCTGTATCCGCATGGATCTGGACTGCTCCGACATTTGCGCCGCTACCGGCAACATCCTGACCCGCCAAACCTCCACCAATACAGCCATTACGAGTGCGTTGCTTGAAGCCTGCCGGGCCGCCTGCGCCGCCTGCGCCGAAGAGTGCGAGCAGCACGCCGGCATGCACGAACACTGCAGGATCTGCGCCGAGGTCTGCCGCCGCTGCGAAGACGCCTGCGCCGCACTCCTGACTGCGGTGGGGTGAGACACCGGGCCGCCGCCCGCTGCCGGCTGGCTGATCTATCTGCTAGCCGATCTCCTCCGGCCGGAGATGCGGTGTTCCCGCCGGTGGCCGCAGTCCACTCATCGTGACTCTAACAAGCCGGTGGGCGGCTTCGCGGGAGGTCAGCCCGGCTGCCGCCTCCAAGGCGTGCAGGCAGTACCCGGCGAGCTCGTCGGGAGCGACATCGTCACGGAAGACCCCCGCCTCTGCGCCCTCGCGCAGCAGGTCAGCGAGGAAGTCGTTGAGGTGCTGCTGAGCGCGGCTCACATGTTGGCCCTGGTGCAGCCGCGCCGCCTCTGCCCCGCCATGGCGCGAGTAGGAAATCATGGCGTAGGTCTGGAGAACGGCTTCGAGCTGCCGCTCAGGGCCGTCGGCGCTGTGCCGGACGTGGGCCAGTTGTTCCAGGTGTGCCTGGACCTGGCGCTCGTGCCAGGCGTCGAGAATGGCGTCAACATCGGGAAAATACTTGTACAGAGTAGCCCGCCCGATCCCGGCTGACTGGGCAATCTGCGACATCGTCACCGAGGCCAGCCCCTGCTCCCCCACCAAAGCAGCTGTGGTGTCCAGGATGGCGGCCCGGACCGCGCTCCGGTGCGTCTCGATGGTCTGGTTCCAGAGTTTCGGCATTCCTGAATTATACGCTTCGTCGCGCCTTGGACATCTTGACGGGTACGATACATACTGTCTTATAAGAAGCGGCCGCTATGGCTAACGACTGCACGGGAGAAACGACATGACAAACGAGCGAAACCGCCCAGAAATGGGCACAGAACGCGACAGAGAGACTCTGACCGGTCCGCCCCGCTGGGTCAAAGTCTCCGCGATCGTTGCGGGCATCCTGATCCTTGTCGTCATTGCCGTCATGCTGCTCACCGGGGGTCAGCACGGCCCCGCCAGACACGGATTCGGCATTGCCGCACCCGTCTCACCCCCCGCTGCTGTGCAAAGCCAGCCTGACCCGCCCGCGTTCCGCCATGACGGCGGCCAGATGTGAGCCTCCGATGCTCCTGACATCCGCGACCCGGAAATTTGTGCTGACCCTGCATGTCATGTCCTCAGTAGGCTGGACCGGAGCTGTCGCTGTTTTCGTCGTCCTCGACATTGCGGCCCTGCCCGGGCCGGACCCTCAGCTGGGACGCGTCCTCTGGCTGGCCCTGCAGGCGTCCGTTTGGTCCCTGCTCGTTCCGCTGGCCTTCGCCTCCCTGCTGACCGGCCTCATTCTCGCGCTCGGAACGGTGTGGGGTCTGTTCCGGCATTACTGGGTGCTCTTCAAGCTCGTCCTCACGCTCATCGCGACCGTCGTGCTGGTGCTGTACACCCAGACGATCAGCACAGTAGCGGGCATGGCGGCAAACCAGGCGATGTCCGGCTTGGGCTTTCCCTCTACCCTGCTGCACACCGGCGGTGGCCTCCTGGTGTTGCTTCTGACAACCGTCCTGGCCATCTACAAGCCTCGGGGCATGACACGGTACGGCCAGCGAAAACGACTGGAGCAGCGCAAGCAGGCCGTGCCGTAACAACTGCGGCATCGTCGTGGAAAGCGGCCACGTGAGCGTTGTGGAAGCTAGGATCCGATCCAGCAGCGACGATGGGGATCAGAATGCGGATTCAGGCATCGTCTGGGTTATCGAGTTGCTTACGCAGCCGCTGGACCTCGGCCTCGGCCGCGGCAAGTCGGGCCGCAATCTTCTTCCGGTCGATGTTTGGCGACGGGGCCGGTGCCGGACTCGTCTTCGAGACTAGCCAGCCGATCCGCTGGTAGCCAGTGATCCGCCGGACGTGCGTACACGTGAAGCAGTCTCTCTCTGGTTCGGGGCGCGGCCAGCGCAGGTCGATCATCTTCCGGATGTGGTCTCGCTCGGGGCCCTCGTGTGGCCAACCAGTGTGCCCTTCCGCGGCCCAGCTTTCCTCGAAGTCGCGGCGGATCTCCTCTATGCGCTCCTCGGACACCAGCCTGGGCCCGTTCTCAGGCTTCCAGTCCACGTCGGTGCAGACCTGCGCGTAGTGCCCGCAGGCGAGCTTGACCCGCCAAAACGCCGACGAGTGCGGCTCGGGTTTCCGAATCTTCGCCCAGTCTTCAGCATCCATCCAGTCGTACTCCGGTTCCTCGGGATCAGCCGGGAACTCCGTGACCTTCCGATCAACCCACTCGACGATGTCGCGATATGGCTTCTGGGTACGCCCGTGGTCGGTCGTGCACCAGTACTCTCCTGAGGGAAGCCTGCATCGGGTGATGAGGTCGAGGTAGCTGCGATCGTCCGGATACTTGTCCTCTCCGCGCGTGTAGACCTCGCGTGTACATCCGCACTCCAACTGGACGCGCCAGCGAAACATGTCCTTGGGTTCTGGGACGAAGAGAGGCCAGAACACCGGCTGGTACCGCTGCCGTAGCTCGGCCACAGCCTTCTCGAACTCCCGGAGCGCCTCCTTCTGGGGCCGCGCCCGCCCAGGTACTCGCTTCAGCAGTTTTCCGGTTTCACGTGTCTGGTCGTCGACCGGGGCAGTCTCGCCGACGCTCATTATTCAATGCTCGTCCACAGCGTCACCCAAGTCTAGGAACAGGCCGGACATCATCCCGAAAACGTAGCTTTGAACAAAAGCCAGGTCCTGCGCAGTTCCAGCTGATGGTTTCTCGTTCGGCTAACAGGTTGGCACCATATCCCCCATGCCTCTCCACGATGCGCACGTGGGGAATTTTCTTCTGCCTTGCACCGGGAGCACCTCGGCGACAATGGCCAAATCAGTTGCGCGGACTGGGACGATACGAAAACGTGCGCGCTAGCTAGAGGGCAAGCCCAGCTTGTCGAAGAATGCCCTGTTCCGTTCAGTGGCCGCGTTGACGAGCCGGTCAAAGTTCATGACCTCGATGTAAGCCTTATACGGTTCGTTGAAGCCGAAATAACCGAGGCCGTCGTGGGTCGGGCGCAGGCCCGCATACTTGCACCGGTCGATCATCGTCGGCGTAAGATCTGCGACGACGTAGCAGAACGCGGGCAGCTCCGGTGTCTCAGGGATCGGGCGTCCGGATGCTGTCTTAACCCCGCCGGCGCGTACACGTTTGACGTAGTCCAGGCACTGCTGGATCGGGTCTTTGTCCTCCGAAGCGTCGTTGCGCATCGGCCGCTTGATTTCAATCACGACAATCGACGGCAGCGGGAGCTTCTCCCCCTCTGCCGCAAGTACCGGAGTGTCAACAAGCCGAGTCGCGATCACATCCGGTTCCTTCATGGAATCGGACCCGGTGATCGGCATGCTCTTGAGCGTTTTGTCAGAGGCGAGGTAGTCGTGAAACGCAAGCCGCTCATCGATAATCCACAGGTTTGAGGCGTCGGTCCCGATCTCGTTCGAGGTGGTCCGCATAGGGATAAGCAGCGAGTGGATAACGTCCTCTCTCCTGTATTTGCCCTGTTCGTCGGACCTGATCAGGCGGGCGAGGATGTCGAGGATCGTACGCCGTCGAAACACGTACGCGGCCAAGTCTGACTGGTTGATCTCAGTAACCGTGTCAAGGTAGTGGGTGAGGCGTTCCTCGTAGTTCTCCATAGGCACGGAGCCAACTTCAGCGAACACAACCTGGCCCTCGGCGATGGCGTCGGCTTCGAGTTTCTGCAGGTTTCTGTGGAGAAGAAGCTCCAGGTCCTGATCCTTTATGGATGGGTCGACTGTAACGCCCAGTGACTCAAGTCGAGTCAGAACTGGCCTGTACCGCGGCGCACGATTGCTCACGAAGTCGTTGACCCGGGCCGCGCCCTCTTTACGGGCTGCGGTGAGCGGAGCGGCGAGGATTTTCTCCACTTCTTGCAGCACCCCAGCGCGGATATCGTCCAGCGAAATATCGTCCACCAGAGGCGTGCCCGCGACCCGTTCACTGATGTCGAAGGCAGTTCGATCCGAGCGAACATGAGCATCAAGGTAATCGGAGGACAGATAGCAAACGTACGTGAACTCGGCGGATGTCTCGTCCTTGAGCCTGCCGTAGAGCCCGGGTACCTTGCTTGTGATGTTCTCCTCCAGGACCACGCGGCTCGCGGCACACCAATAGAGCTTCGGCGCAGGGTTCCGTGTGGACGACTTGAGGCACAGATTGACCATGTCGAACTTCTCGCCCTTGACGTCGATCGTGGTCGTCGGCATCTCGGAGTACACGAAGTCGTCCATCAACTCCTTGAGCGACACGGCCTCATCGTCTTCGACGATCGTGACCTCCGGCGCACCGCCCGGCCGGAGGAAGTACCAGATGCAGTGCTCGAACACTTCCCGGGCGATGGCGTCGACGGTCTTCGGCGCGTTTCGCTGAAACGCATCCTTGAATCCGTCCAAGAGCACTACCGTGCCGGTGTCCTCGAATCCATCCGGGTCCTCGACATGCTCTACCTCCCGCTCGATGGAGAATCTGAACTGACGTCCACGGAGCATCCCTGCTGCACCGTCTTCGTAGGCGCTGCGGATCGAGACCCTGTCGAATGCCTTGAGCCAGAGCAGACGTCCGACGCCACGGCAACCGATCCCAGCCTTGTAGTCGCTGTCCAAGGTTTCGAATGAGGCCATGTTCTCCGGGGTGAAGCCGACACCGTTGTCCTCGATGCTGAAGCCGACGATCGGATTCAGCGCACGGCCGGGACCGGCTGAGCCGAAGCCCAGATCGTCCTGCGGGCTGCGCCGGACCTTGACCGTCAGACGCCCCCGCTCGATTGCGTCGCCGAAGCGCGCGTCAAGGGCCTGGACGCCGTTGACGACAGCCTCCAGGAGAGGCAGGAGCGCATGGCTCTTCGGCAGGCTCGTATTCCGGACGCGCCCCGCCAGAGATGTAGTCAGCGCCATGCGGCTCCTCCTTGCTCAGATGTGGCTACTCTATCCGTCAGCTCGGACATTCCTTGGCATGACGCAATCCCGGAGCTGTGGACCTACCGCAGATTGGGAGGGGAGGTGAGGAACACGGCTGCTCGTTCGTCCTGCAGGAGTGTAGGGGCTTCTACGCCCAGCGCAATTTTCATTCGCTGTCTGATCTCCGGCGACCTGACTTGGGGGAAATCTCCCCACCAGCACAGGTATTGGGCGCTAAGTCACATGCTTCACGGTCGAAAGCAGAGCGGTAAGCGCTATCACCAGGTCGATGCCCCAAGCGCACGGCCGGAAGAACCGCAGAAACAGTGCCCATCAACACCCTCCCCCAAGGCTTTAGGGCAGGCTGGGCAACGGCTGATCCGGCCCCTGTCCCTGCGGGCACGGATCTGCTAGGAGACAGCAGCCGGGGGTGGACGGATAATGAGCGGCAATGGAACCAAAAGCTGATGTTTCACGTAGCCCCAGCCCAAGGGAAGAGTGGGCCTACAGGCTGCGTGACGATGCGCCGTCCGAGCGGGTGCACATCGTGGCGGTGCACCAGGAGGGTCGAAGATTCCGGGTCGACATCCGTCACTTGCACGGCCATCCACCGGGCAGGGAAGAGAACGTCCCTCGTTCCCGGCTCAAGTGCCGTGGGAAGACGTAGTCCCGTACAACGCCTCCATGGATGGCTGGAGGCGGCTCAAGGCCGAGTCCATCGACGACCATGAGGCGTCGGCCCTGTGGGCGGCCCTTGAGTTGGTTGTACCTTTGAGGTCGCCGAGCTGTCTGTCGCCTCAAGCGACGATTCGTTGACGGTCCACGATCACATCGCCTTCGAAACGCTAACCGGGCAGACCGTGGCCGCCGCGCATCTGAAGATACGGAGCCTTCTTGGCGGCGAGTCCTGCCTGCTTCATCTACGCGTGACACCGCTGTTCTTGTCGGACCTCCTAGTTAGCGTTAAGCCTGACGACACTATTAGGGGGACACATGTTTGACCGAGACACCGAGTACCCAACAGCCGTAGCGAGCTACGATGACGAGGGCATCAGCGCGGCGATCGACTGGTGCGTCGAACAGATGCAGACGGATGACACGCTCTCTGTCTGGACGGCACTACAGTCGAACCTCGGCAACTGCGACGCCTTGGAGCGCCTCGTGCAGCGACACAGCAACGTGTCGCATATCACCGGTCGTGGTGGCGGGACGCCACAAGGTACCGGTACCGTGCTGATGGCTTGGCCGGACATGGACGACATCGGGAAGCTGGTGCGCTACGGCCACGGGATCCGCGCCATCTGCGTCATCACTTGGAACGCCGACCGAATCCGCTCGTGGGTCACGGCGATGAAACCGGACATTCTTGGCGACGGCTCGGACTGGAAGCCTCCCTCCGCCGAACTCGACCCGATCGTCATGGAGGCTCTGAGAAGCCTGACGCTTACGGTGAACCACAACAACACGATATCGGCCGGCTTTGAGAAGGATCAGGTGGTCGGCGTACTCCTGGCGCTGCGCGACGCCAGAATCCCGATGGACGCCGACGCCATGCAGGGCTGGGCCCTTGCTCAAGGGTGGGCCGGCAAGAATCCGGAGCGGCTGGCGCAGTACGTCCGGGACATCAACGGCGGGAAGCGCCCGCGAGCCCGGCACGTGCTCCGTACGGACTATATCGACTACCTGCGGCAGAAGCTGGCATCGGGTGACGATCCTGACGCTGAGGATTAGGAATCGCAGTCGGGTAATTGACTACCCATCTTCTGGCTCCTCTGCGAGTCCGAAGTGCGCGGCGATGTCGCTGAGTCGTCATCCCAGCTTTGAGGTCGCACGTCGTGCATGACGAGCGCCGGGCAGGAGCTCGGAAAGGGCTCTGTCTACCCGAAGAGCACTGCTCCGCATGGTGAGAAATGCCCGTAATTACAGGGAACACATCACATAATTACTTAAGGACATACCCCCGGAGGACCGCGCACTTAAGTGTGCATGCGCTCTGGAATGCGGTTATGTCCCTAAACAGGCATTCGGGCGAGGGAGTCCGGGATCAGATCTCGTCGAACGGCAGCTGGACGACCGCATCGCCCGGGTCTTCGGTGCCCGAGGGCGGAGCTGCGCTCGGGTGGTCCTGGTACAGCGCGTCGGAGGTGATCTGTTCGTAGGCGTCCGAGATGCCTGCGCCCCTGGTCCCGAGGAGCTGCTCCCAGTCGAATCCCATGCACACGATTTTATCGGCCGTTATCGAACTCGCGAAGGATCGCCTCGACACGCGCGGTCAGTTCGTCGGCGCGCTTGAGGACCTGCTCTTCCTCCTCGCGCGACATCTGCCGCCGGAGGCTGGCCTGCATCGCAGCCGCAGCAGGCCCCGGCCCAGGTGCGGGCTCCGGACCGTCGAGCAGCAGGGCAGCGGCACTGATGACAGCCGACAGCGAGGACGGGTGCATGGAGTGGTAGGGGTCGATCCACCCCCAGCGATCGACGGCGGGCAGCATGCCGACGCAGAGGTGCCAGTCCGGATTGGGGTCTGGCCGCAGGTGCCGGTGCGCAGGTCCTTCTTCGTCGCGGCGGTGCCCCAGGGCCCGGACGGAACCGTGCGACCATCCGTAGTTGGTGCCGAGCACATCGAGCCACGACCAGGTGACGCACGCCGGACAGGCATCCGGTTCCGGGGTGACGCCGATCTGCCCGCGCACCCGGTTCATTGCGTCCGGCGGCAGTCTCAGCGCACCTGACCTGTCCAGCCCGAGGCCTCCGTGGGAGGGCGGTGCCAGCAGAACCGCAGCGAAGAGCATCCGGCGCAGCCGCAGCCGGAAGACCCAGTGGGTGTCCGGGTGCTGGATGATCGCCGTCGCGCGCTGGATCAGCCGCTGAAGGGAATTGGGGTCGTCCCGGCGCCGGCGCGGCCAGGCCGGGGCAGTCTGGGGTTCGGGGGCGAGCAGCCGGCGCAGTGATGCGAGCACAGCTTTTGGCGGATCCGCCTGCCGCGAGAACAGCGTGAGCGTCGGCTCGTCGAGCCGAAAATCGGGTACACCTGCGACGGTGCACCAGTCGGTCCAGAGTTCAGGGAGTGCCGTCGTCATTCTCCTGATTGTCCCATTGGGGCCCGGTTCGGCAAGAGCGTCGCGTCACGCGAAGGTACGGACGTTCGGATGGGGCTTGAAGAACCGGGAAAAAGGCGGCTGGCATCCAGGGCGGGTCATGGTGAGCGGCGAATCGATCAGAGTCTGATCAGGTCTTAGATTTCTCTTCGCACTACCTCCCCGTGATCTTATCCGGGACGGTGCGGCGGTTGTTTTTCCCTCACCGCGTCACGCGAGGGCGGTCTTCCTCCATGCCCCGATAAGCGCACTTATCAGGGACCCAACGGCAAATGTCACTACACCGACTTGCTCCGAGCCAGATCGTGGGAAGGACAGTTCCCGCAAGCGGCCCGACGGGCCGCCCTATCCGCGGGTGGCAGATCAAGCCACTAGCACGCGAGAGGGACATGCGTGGATGATCCGAAGCGTGAACGCCTCAGCGCGTAGCAGTGACCACATTTAGAATTGATCCCATGGAGCGCAAAGGTAAAAAGGGGCAGGCTTCTTCCGAGGCCGCCGCTAAAGCCATCGCGTTGCGGCCGATCCCGCCGGAGGCCATTCGCTCCGGGGCCACTGTCGCGGCCGCCATCGCGATCCGTCGCGAGCAAGAGCGTCTGACGGCACTCGGGGGCAATCCAGACCGGCGCTGACGCGAGCTTGCGATTGGACCAGAAGTCATCCCTAAGCAGTCGGGAATTCGGCGTCCGCCGGCAACCCTGTACTGCACCTTGAACGGCCAGGGGCGCTACGCTCGGAATCCTCCGACCGCCACACGCCGGCGGGTTCCTGCGGTGGAGTAGACTCGGACCATCATGATCAGCCCGTTGCCGTCAGGCAGGCCTGATTTTCTTTGCCACTGCAGGCTCCGCTTCTCTGCGAAGGCTGCTCTCAGTTCGTCGACTGATTCGGGATGCGGTGGTGCAGCCGAACGAATTCGACGGGCACCTATTTGTCGCGGCGCCCGTGCCGTCGTAGGGCTCCGATATCAAGGCGGCGCGGGCCTCGGTTGCCTGCTTGGGCCGGCCTCGGTCTTCCAGCCCACCTCGTCCACGATCGCTCCCAAGTCTGAGCTCGAGACAGTCCATGGCGATATCAAAGGCCAATTCCATGTCGGTAACCCGCGAACCGGCTACGCACCGTCTTCCTTAGCCCCACGGGCAAAGTCGGCGAGTGACAGCGCCATCTGCGCCTTTGTGAGCAGCAGGTGTCCCCCTGCCATCCTTGATCAAGGTACTGGTCTCATGAGTAGGCGATCTCCGTCACCACGTCACCTCTCCATGCTCCTCTATATAGGCATGGTAGATCGGTTGGGATCTCGCAGTGGTCGGTGTCCCGGAAGCGGGTCTCATCGACCACACTCCGAAAGTTTTGGGGGCCAGAGGCGGGCACCCACCTCGTAACCTGCAGTCACACCGCTCAGTGAGGGGAGGTGGGTCTGACGCCAGATGCCCCACCAATCGCGACAGGAGCAGTCAGCGCGGAAGCAGATCAAAATAGGCGGTGCCAGAATTCCAGCTGATTGGGTGCAGTAATGTGCCCACGGCAGGGTTCAAGGCACTCCACATCATGCCGTTGCCGGCGTAGATGCCAACGTGCCCCCAGTTGTTCGGTCCCTGCGGATTCTGAACCACCAAATCCCCCGGCTTCGGGGTGTCCGTTTGTACCCCAACACGCCACTGCTCTACCCGGGGCAGTTCGATACCGGCCTGACGGTAGATCCATTGCACGTAACCTGAACAGTCCCATGCCTTAAATGCAGTACCGCCCCACACATACCGTCCGCCTAGACCTTCCTGCGTGAACCGTAGGATGTCCTGGCGGAGCTGACTTAGATTTTGCCAAGGGGCCCCAGACCGCTCTACGGGCGGTGACGATGAGCAAAGAGCCGGCGATGTGTCTGTTTCCAAGGCCGCAACGACGGCTGTCGCTGCCCGTTCCCAACGCGCATAGAGCTCGGGGAAAGCAGATACCTGGACCGCCTGGGCAGCCAGGCCTTTGTCCATTGCCTGCCACCCCGGTATGTCGAGCAGCCCTCGAGGACTTCCTCGGTTTGGTCCCAGTGGGCCGCCATAGAAGGCGCGGGCGTTGTAGAAAGCGTTCATTAGCTGCTCGACACTCCCCCAGCCCGCCCCGGGACGCTGTTGGGCCGATCCTATCGAGTCATGGTCACTGCCGACGCCGTCATTCGGAAAGCCCAGGGAAGCCGGCACGCTGGGGTTTGCGAGTACGCGCAATCCCGACTCCTGCATTGCCATCATGATGGCAATGATCTGTCCCGACCGGGGTACGCCGAGCTGTTTGCCGACCCCGACGTACGCGCGCGCCACGCTTTCCTGTCGCGAGTTCAGCTCGTATAGGACCTGGCTGCCATCGCGGACCTCCAGGCCACCGCCAGTCCCCGTACCCGTGCTGATAGATGCGGCATCAGCCGGAACACAAGCGACAGTTGGCTCCCTTCTCAGACCAGCAAGTAGAGCCACACCCGCGACGAACGCCATCAGGCCGAGAAGCACAAGGACAGTCGAAGCGGCAGCGACACCCTTGAGGAGTGCCCGCCTTTTAACCAGACCGGCCACGGCCATAGGACCGAGCATCAGTAGACGATCCGGTCTGCGGTCGCATAGAAGGCCACCATGACGCAGCGGTCAGCCGGAGCTGTAATCGCAGGCGGGCAGTTCAGCATCACCGTTATAGGTGCGGAATAAGCGTTTTGGTCCCTGCTCGTCTCATCGACCACTTGCACGATCACAGTGCACACATGAAGGCCTACCCAGGGAGGTGGGAATTCCTGAACTTTGGCCAACTCAAGATCGCAGCGAACAGATTGCGCTGTGCCGGTCCGGCGCGCCGACTCCCGTCCAAGGCTCGCGAAGGAAGTGGCAGTCACACCAGTGGCCTCGAACTCTTTGACTAACACCGATAAGGGGTTGGATCCATCGGGAAGCAACTCCCACCACGAGCGCACCCGTGCATACACATCCGAATACGACGACGAGCGGCTGTCCCAGGTGTAGATTCCCCTTGCTGCCTCTAAAGCGAGCGCACGGAAGTCGCGCGTTGGCGAAAGATCAACAGGCGAGGCCAGTGCGGCCACATTGGTTTCGCCAGGGAGAGCAGAGGGCGCGCCCGTTGCTGCGGGCGTCCCGGAAGGTACTGACGCTGGAGGCATGCTTGGTGTCGGGCTTGGGACCGGCGCCGCAGCGGACCTACCGACCGGCCGGAACAGGATGACAAGGCCGCCTATCAGCAACACAACGAAGAGTCCGGCAACGAACGAGCGCTGACGGCCCACCGGAAGGAGTGCACGCAGTCCCCGGCCAACCATGACTTATGCAGTCTGCCTGTTGCCCTCGTGCTGGAGCACGCGCCAAGCTGTCCGGTACAACTGCCGCGCGAAACCGATATTCACGGCGACATACCGCTCAGTGACACCAAGCTCCGTCGCCAGCGCCGCCATCTGCACAGACCTAGGCAGGCCGCGCAACCCTGGACGGACTATGGTCTCCGCGACTCTTCTCAGAACAGCCGTGGGAAGGCAATCCGCAGCGCACCGGCAAAGACCTTCCATGCTGACCCCCGGCTCGGGGTGGCAGTTCAAAGCAGCATTGATAGTCATGGCGGTCTGCCGCACGACGGTAACGGCATGCCAGCGCCTCCTGTCCCTTGGCGAGGGCGGCCCGTAATGCCTTGGCCCGACTAAGCTTGAGACAGCCAATTGCCAGGTATCCTCCCTCACGTTTTTTTGCACCAGGCCAAGCATGGCCTGAGCCCAGGCGTGATCGACATACTTCTCCGTGCTGTCCCAACCCAACCCGGCGCTGACGACAGCAAGCACTTCAGGTGAGGGTTCCGCCGTCGTGAAATCCATGAGCAGCGGCAAAGTCTGATGACTAAGTTCGCGCCGGACGTGTGCCGCGCAGATCTTGTTGCAGACACCTTGGACCCAGGCTTCGAACGGAATGCCGGGCAACTCCCGGTAGCGCCCCTTCGTCACGCCGTCCCATACGGCGACCCGGATATCCTGCATGAGGTCGTCCACATCGCACATGCGCCCAATCCGCGTAAGACGGGAAACCACGTAACCCTGAACACTGTTGACCGCGCTCATGATGCGGTCGATCGGGATATTGCACTCCCCTGCCGCAGGAGGGTTTAGCAATGAGACGTCGACAGTGATGGTCTTAACTGGTTCCCGGATGGGTTTATTTGCTTTGGCGTCGAGTTCCACGACTTCACCGCTTTTGTTCAGATCGAGTAGTAAGCAGAGTCGCGGGTAGAGCAACTCGCGGATGTGGATGCGCAGATCCACCAACGACCAGTAGAAGCTATAGAAGTTATTGTCGAAGATACTTAAAGTATCGTCAAGGGTGCCGTTCTTACTTTTTGGTCAACCTTCGGGAAGAATGTGGCTATGCCGCGGATTACCCAGCCACACGACGCCGCCTGGTCGGCTGACGTTGAGGCTGCCGTCGCCACTTTTGGCAACCGGTCGCGGAACGAGATTCTCCGATTCCTCACGGCGAATGGACCGGCGACGCGAGGCGACATTGTCGCAGCCGTCAGCGCCGGCGAACCGAGCGTAGCTAAGCACCTCACCGCCCTGGAGGACGCAGGCGTGGTGATAGTCGACGTCGAACCTGGGCGCCGGCACGGGCGCTCGCCCCGGTACTCTGCCAACGCAGCCCGAATAAAGGAACTGCTCGACGCGCACCTAGGCTACCTGCTCGAGAAGTAGTGGCAACGTTTGCGACGGCGGTAGCGCCTGTTCGATCTATTCCGCTGCTTCACCCGCGTCTGACGATGAACCCGCCGCTGCTTGCTCACCTTCCGGCCGCCGGCTGATGTCCCTGTTCAAATACTCTGTGATGACACGAAGCGTTTCCGGGGACACATCACCAAGAGTCCTGGCCGCAAACGTCTTCACACGAGCTGCGCGCAGGGACTTCACAAACTCAAGCTGTGAATCAATGCGCTCGGGCAGGTCAGCGGCCTCGCCTCCCTGCAGATACCCAGGGTCGACATTGAAGATTTCACACAGAGCTCCCAGCAACGCCGGGTCACTGACGAGTCTCCCCGTGCCGTCCTTCATGTAGAACCAGCGGGCTCTGGAAAGCTTGATTCCCCTGCTCTGCAGCTTCTGCTGAACCTCACGGAACGTGACCGGCTGACCTCGCTCGGCAACCACAACATCAAGCAGAAGGTTCAGGCGTCGCGCCAACTCTGCCTGTGGAGACGAGCCAGCACTGAATGCCTCTTGGTCAGAAGACAAGACCCGCCTCCCTTCTGGTGCGATGGTTCACGCCGACCCTGGTGCCAGTATTCCTCTGCGGAACGCCGCCTGCAATAAGGCTTGCGGGTTGCTTCCATCCCCTTACGGATGAGCGTATCGTTCTCCTGTAGACCCGTCTACAGGTCGTTCAGCTCAGTCATTCGGCGGGGGTCTCCGTGGCAGAGGACATCTTGATGAACCGGACGCGAAGCCGACTCCTTCGGTTCCTAATCGTGCATGGTCCAGCGTCTTGCGGGCATGCCTCTCGTGCCCTGGGACTTTCGCAGTCGACCGTCCGTCGACAGATCACGCTGCTGAGCGACGCCGGTCTAATCACCCCGCTAGCAGGAACCTTCGGCGCCCAAGTGGACCTAATTGAGAAGCATCTTCAGGAGCTATCCGCCGGGTTCCAATGTCCTGTTACCGACCTCAGGAACCCAGACCATGAGGACGCGCACTCGTCCGAATCGCCGTTCCACTCCTGCGAATGCCCAGGAACGTCGGAGGAAACCAGCTGAACAAGGTCGGATCGATTTTTTGAGGATTGCTCTGAAACTTCAAAAATGGAGTCGTCTGTTTCCGGCGCCATAGAGGATGAGAGTGGAGTCGCAAGCTCGCCGGCACCTGCCACCCGACGGTCGAGCGATCATTAGGATGCTCGACCCGCGGCTCGGGCGCCTACTTTGCCACTTAGTACATGCAAGCCCACCGGGCCATTGACGCATCCAAGGACCAGGCAGACAGGACCATGCTTTCAGCGCCGTTACACAGACAGAAATGAATGGCAGGATCTACCAACTGCCTGAAGTACGAAGGCAGGTACAGCTATTGGCGGAGACTTCAGAGGTAGTGCAACCATGACGTGTACCAAGCGGTTCTTGTTTAGTCTAGGAAGTTCACGCGTCCCTGGCGCGTCACATAGGGACTTGAACCGCCAGGCCCCACTTATCGCGGCGAGGCATCCCGGGCATTCCCGGTTATTGCCGCCGCACCTTGATGTCGGGGTGGTTCTCCTAGACCCAGTCGGCCATCCGGTTGCCCCGCAACGCTATGAACTTCAGCGAGGCTTCCCGAACCCTGATGTACTCGTCTTTTGTGACCGGGACGCCGGAGCGCGTGAAGACCTTATCCTCGTCATCCTCCTCGAGGAAGAAGGCGATCTTCCCCTCCGGCGTCACGAGATCCTGGAAATGGAAGAACTCCACGAACTTCTCGAACGTGCCGAAGAGTTCGAAGAAGTCCCAATAGTTAGTGATGACGTCGGCGAGGGGGCTGTCTGGTTCCTTGGCGTAGTGGCGCCGGATGCACTCCAGCGTCAGGTCCATCCGGTCCGCAATCTTTGCTCGCATTCCCCTGGCGGTGTTGAGGGTGGGCAGGTGTATTCCCCTGACGGGCCAGATCATGGCGCTGCCGATCGTGTACGGCGGGTCGAAATAGCGGCGCTTCTGCTCCTCATTCAACTGGGCCTTAGCCTCGACCAAGGCCTTGGGCTTCACCCACCTGGTGTAGGAGTTCGTGATGGCGTCACTGCCGAACGTGATCGATTTGTCGGGCGTCTGCTCGAACATCAGGTAGTTTTTCCGACGCACCTTGGGAATTTCCGAGACCGCCAGTTCGAACAGCTGGCCCCCGCATAGCTCCTTCGTCCAGAGCAGCTGATGGTCAGCCTTGAGCCGCGGACTATTGGAGTCCGCGTCCGTTCCCGGAGGCGTGGTGTCGAGAAGGTAGTCGAAGGCGATGTCGAAGACGCGCATGGAAGGAAGTCTAGGTGGCCGCCTATTGCGAACCGCGGAACCTGCGGCTGAAACAAGCTTGTCTCCCGCGGGCGGTCGCGGATGTCCCTCTGAGGGTAGACGAATTGTTAATTTACTGGCGGAAAGCACGGGCTTCCGATTGTTAAGGTCCGCCCAGAAACCCCGCAAACATAAGGACTGATTGTAAATTTTCGGGCCGAGTGGACTGTTATTATGAGTGTCGTTAAGGTATAGGCGTGGTCTTTAACGCGTCGCTGACAAAAGCTCGGCGCCGACGGACACAACCGGAGAGGTCTGCAGGATCTTGCCTTGTCCCTGCTCCGGTTCGACTCGCGCGTTGGCGGAGTCAGCTCATGTACAGTCGCGAGACCGCCCCTTGCACACGGCGTGCCGCACTGTCCCTTACCTGGGCGATGCTATTCCTGAGGCGACTGAACTGCTCGGCAACCACGGCATCGGTCTGGGCGATCGATTCTTCGTTCCGGAATTCCCACAAGACGCGCTCTCCGCTCATGGGCGGATTCTGGTCTCACACTTCGCGGAAGGGTTCGCAACTCTTTACCGGGCGACTACTCCAGAATCCATTACGTGAACGAGTTGATCGATGTGCTACGCGGCGCCCTCGGCGACACAGATGTGCAAGCGCTTGTGCACGCGGCGACGGCGGGGGGATTCCTTGTGGCAGCCCACACCACTGATACCCGTGATAAACCCAAACGCTACGCTACGAAGCCGAATTTGAAGGCCGCGCACCGGCGGTCACGCCGTGCTCCTAACGGTCACCGCACGCCGGCTGCGGCGACATCCGGCTATGCCGAAGGTGTCGGATATTCTGACCGTAAAAAGGCGAGGTGGGGCAAATTGACGAACAGCAGGCAATAGCGGCCGTAGCGAAGGCATTGAAGAGTATTCCCGAAAAGAATTTCAGCGCGTGGCCGGGCGGGTGGCCTGACCAAATCGGTTTGTCTCTCGTCGATGCCGTGTTCTCCATCCGAGCCGTCTATAAGACGAAGCACCCGGCCAAAGGCGTCCTCGGCAGGGCGAAGTTATTCCGAGACGCCTACCCCGACGCCGCAAACGACCTTGAGTGCTTGCGCAACCTAGGCGAGAAGCGAATAAGGGAGGTCATGGGGAACGGTAAAACCGTCGGACGCTTCAAGAGCGAGTGCATCATCCAAGCGGCCGACAACTTTCTTTCTCTCACTCCCCCAGTTCGCAGCGCGACGCACCTCCATGCACTCGACCCGGACCACAGAAGTGCCTACACGGAGGTAAAGGGCCTCGGCGACGTGACATACGAGTACCTCACCATGCTGCTTGGCCAGCCCGGGATCAAGGCAGACGGGACTGCCCCCGGTTTTGTT
>NZ_QEHL01000031.1:0-14847 GCF_003116525.1 Pseudarthrobacter sp. AG30
GCGGTCATAGCGTGGGGGAAACGCCCGGTCCCATTCCGAACCCGGAAGCTAAGACCCACAGCGCCGATGGTACTGCACCCGGGAGGGTGTGGGAGAGTAGGACACCGCCGGACACACACATTGGTCGAGGCCCCAACCAACAGGTTGGGGCCTCCCACATTTAAAAACACCACCACCCACCCACCCGACCACGCCCGCTCACACCAGACACGTAACCCCGCAACCCCCGCCCACATCTGAGCGGGCGTTGGGGGAGAAGCTGCAGGAAGTGAGCGGGCGTCGGGGTTGGAGCTGCAGGATCTGAGCGGGCGTTCGGGTTGAGGCTGCAGGATGTGAGCGGGCGTTCGGAGCACGAGCCAGGCCTTTTTGTGAAGATTGCCACGATTCGGCCGTCAGGGCTATCGCCGTCCCGGGGGATTTGGCGTCTCCACTAGAATTGATGAAGATACACGGACTTCGAAGCGGTTGATTTCGGGTTGCGTAGGAAACAAAACGAGCGGCTGCAGTTGCGCCAGTGGTCGGCTCATAACAGGAGGAATCCAAATGGCCGAGCACAACGGTGGCAACCGCGGCAATGACCGGGGGGCCTTCCGAGGCAACAACAATTCCGGCGGGGACCCGCGCGGGTTCCGCTCCAGGTCAGACCGTGACCCCCGTGGCGGTTCTGCAGGTGGCGGTGACCGTGATCGTAAGCCGTTTGGTGATCGTCCGCGCCGTGACGGTGAAGGGGATCGTCGTGGATTCAGCGGTGGCGGTGACCGTGACCGGAAACCGTTCGGTGATCGTCCGCGTCGGGATGGTGAGGGTGACCGCCGCGGATTCAGCGGTGGCGGTGATCGTGATCGTAAGCCGTTTGGTGATCGTCCGCGTCGTGACGGTGAAGGGGATCGTCGTGGATTCAGCGGCGGTGGTGATCGTGATCGTAAGCCGTTTGGTGATCGTCCGCGTCGTGATGGCGAGGGGGATCGTCGTGGATTCAGCGGCGGTGGTGATCGTGATCGTAAGCCGTTCGGTGACCGTGACCGTAAGCCGTTCGGTGAACGTGATCGTAAGCCGTTTGGTGATCGTCCGCGCCGTGACGGTGAAGGGGATCGTCGCGGATTCATCGGCGGTGGTGATCGTGATCGTAAGCCGTTTGGTGACCGCGATCGTAAGCCGTTCGGCGACCGTGACCGTAAGCCGTTTGGTGACCGTCCCCGTCGTGATGGTGAGGGTGACCGCCGCGGATTCAGTGGCGGCGAGAACCGCAAGCCGTTCGGGGACCGCCAGGACCGCGCGCCCCGCAGTTTCGATCGTGGAGATTCCCGTGCAGACTCCGGGCGGGGCGGCTCGCGTCCCCGCGGCTTCGGCCGTGACCGCCAGGAGGAGCGCCCCGTCCGTGTGCCGAACGCAGCCGATCTCCGCAGCGCCAACCGGCCGGACCGCGAACGTTCGCCCGAAATCGATGAGGACGTCACGGGCAAGGAACTGGACCGCGCCACCCACCACCAGATCAAGACCCTCGAGCCGAAGAGCGCTGAGTGGGTGGCCCGCCACCTGGTGATGGCCGGCCGGTTGATCGATGACGAACCTGAGCTGGCGTTCCAGCATGCCCTCGCCGCGAGCCGGCGTGGTGGACGGCTTGCGGCCGTCCGTGAAGCGGTGGGCCTGACCGCCTACGCCGCCGGGCATTACGGCGAGGCGCTCCGCGAATTCCGCACGTTCCGCCGGATCAGCGGCTCCAACGTCCACCTACCTGTCATGGCCGACTGCGAACGCGGCCTGGGACGTCCGGACAGGGCGCTGGACGTTGCCCGTTCCGAGGAAGCCCAGGACCTTGACGCACCCGGCAAAGTGGAACTGGCTATCGTCGCCGCCGGCGCCCGCACCGACCTCGGCCAGCTGGATGCCGCTGTAGCCGAGCTCGAGATCCAGCAGTTGGACATCAACCGCGCATTTTCCTACAGCCCGCGGCTGTTCCGCGCCTACGCTGACGCCCTCGCCGCTGTTGGCCGCCAAGCAGAGTCGGAGAAGTGGAGCCGGCAGGCCGTCGTTGCCGAAAACGCCCTCGGCCAGGGCGTCGATGAAGAACCCGAAATCATCGACCTCGGCTGGGACGAAGAGGAAGAAGCCCGGGAAGAAGCCGAACGCCGGAAGCTGCTGGAGCGTGCGTCCACGTCCCCGGAAGCACGGGGCTCCGAAACCGAAGACGCCGCCGCTCCTTCCTCGGAAAGCGCCCAGGCTGGTCGCGCCACCGCGGCCAAGACGGTCCAGGACAGCAACCTCGACGACCAGGACGCCGACTACTTCGTCTCCGACGACGCCGAATCCGACCCGGACTCGGTGGAAGAGGACGAGCTTGATACCGACGCCTCGGAACAAAGCCACGAAGACGGGGCAGCCAGCGCCCAGCACACCGACGAACGCCGGGAGGACTGACACCGGATGAGTGACGCTTCCCTGGTTTCCCGCTTCGACGCACTCCTCGCAGACCTGGACGGCGTGGTCTACGCCGGCCCGCACGCCATCCCGGGAGCCGTCGATGCGCTGAAGCAGCTCTCCGGGCTGGGCATCGGGCTGGGCTACGTAACGAACAACGCCTCCCGCTCCCCGGCGGAGGTGGCCGGGCACCTTCGCGAGCTCGGTGCCCCGGCAGAGGACAACCAGGTGGTCAGCTCGTCCCAAGCGGCGGCGGACCTGCTGGCCTCGCTTCTCCCGGCCGGCTCACGGGTCCTGATCACCGGCAGCTCCGCGCTGGCCCGGGAAATAGAGCTGGCAGGCCTGGTACCGGTTGGCAGCCAGGACGAGGAACCCGTGGCCGTGGTGCAGGGCTTCAGCCCGTCCATCGGCTGGAAGGACCTGGCGGAAGCCACCTATGTGGTGTCCGCCGGTGCCCTGTGGGTTGCAACAAACACCGACATGTCCATTCCGCAGGCCCGCGGCATCGCACCCGGGAACGGGACCCTGGTGGCCGCCGTCGCGGCGGCGACAGGACAGAAGCCCAAAGTCGCCGGCAAACCCGAGGCACCGCTGTTCCACTCCGCCGCCAAGCGCCTAGGTGCCGAGCGTCCCTTGGTCGTGGGCGACCGGCTGGACACGGACATCCTGGGCGGCAACAACGCAGGCTTTGCCACGGTCGCCGTCCTGACCGGCGTCGACACCCGGGAAAGCATCCTCGCGGCGCGGTCCGCGGAACGGCCCGACTACATCATCGAAGACCTTGCCGGGCTGCACCGTCCGTACCCGGACGTGACGCACGACGACGGCACGTACGCATGCGGCCAGGCGACGGCACGCGTGGCCAACGGCGCGGTGGGCATCATTGGCAGCAAGGAAGACCTTGATTCCTGGCGGGCAGCATGTGCCGCCTGGTGGGCTGCGACCCCGGACGCATCCGCCCCGCAGGCGCCCAAGCTGGTGTGGATGGATCACTAGGATGGTTCCATGACTGAGCTGACCGAACCGGACAACGTGCCAGCCCAGCCTGCTCCCGAGTGGCCGCAGGCCGTCGGACAGGACATCCCCGATCCAGGCGTGGCACAGGCGGTCGACCGTCTCCAGGAGATACCCCGGCTTCCAACCGCCGGTCACGAAGACCTGTACAACCGGCTTCACGACGACCTGCTGGCCGCGCTCAACACCGACCCCACGGATAGCGCACCTGCCGCCAATGCTCCCGCAGGAGGCAGCGCCTGATGCCCGTCCGCCTCGACCAGGCACTGGTGGCCCGCGGCCTGGCACGCTCACGCACCCACGCGGCGTCGCTCATCGCGGAAGGCAAGGTCAGTTCCGGCGGCCAGGTCCTCGCCAAAGCATCCCTCCAGATCGATGACGGCCGGGACATCGCCGTCGAGCATGATGACCAGGATGTTTACGCCAGCCGTGCCGGTCACAAGCTGGCCGGTGCCCTTGACGCCTTTCCGGCGATCACCGTCCAGGGCAAGAGGTGCCTTGACGCCGGCGCCTCCACCGGCGGCTTCACGGACGTCCTGCTCCGCCGCGGGGCCGCGCACGTGGTGGCGGTCGACGTCGGGCACGGCCAGTTGGTGCCGCACCTCCGCAACGACCCGCGCGTGGCCGTCCACGAGGGAATGAATGTCCGGTACATGGCGCCGGAGGACATCGGCGGGACGTGCGCCCTGACGGTGGCCGACCTCTCCTTCATTTCGCTCACCCTGGTGGTGCGGCCGCTGGCGGCCTGCACCGACCCTGGCGGCGACCTGGTGCTCATGGTGAAGCCGCAATTCGAAATCGGCAAGGACCGCCTGGGCCGGACGGGTGTGGTCACGTCGGAGCGCGAACGCAGGCTGGCCGTAGAGAAAGTCGCCATGGCGGCGCTCGACGCCGGCCTGGACCTGTGCGGGCTGGCGGTCAGCCCGCTTCCGGGACAGGATGGCAACGTCGAATACTTCCTGTGGATAAAACGCAGGAACACCCAAGACTTGCCTAAGATCGAAGAGCGAGAGGCAGCAGCCGCTGCGTTGCTCGGACAAATCTGGCCGAACCACTAGAGAGCGGAACCTGATGAGCAGGCGTGTATTGGTCCTTGCCCACACCGGCCGCGAGGAATCACTGAAGGCTGCCTGGGAGGCCTGCGCCCTGCTGCACGCGTCGGGCATCGTCCCTGTGATGCAGGAGTCCGAGCTGGGGGACATGGAGCGTTTTTTTGGCCACCTGGCCCAGCCGGTGGAGGTGCTCCACGACCATGTCCAGCTGTCCGACGTTGAACTCGTCATGGTCCTTGGCGGCGACGGAACCATCCTGCGCGCAGCCGAACTAGTCCGCGAGGAGGACGTGCCCCTGCTGGGCGTCAACCTTGGGCACGTGGGCTTCCTGGCCGAAAGCGAACGGGCGGACCTGGCCCAGACCGTCGACTGGATCGCCAGCCGTGAATACACGGTGGAAGAGCGGATGACCATTGACGTCCAGGTGTGGGTCAGGGGACAAAAGATTTGGCACACCTGGGCTTTAAACGAAGCCGCCATCGAGAAGGCCAACCGCGAACGTATGCTCGAAGTTGTGACCGAAGTGGATGAGCGTCCGCTCACGTCCTTCGGCTCGGACGGCATCGTACTGGCCACCCCAACCGGTTCCACGGCCTACGCGTTCTCTGCCGGCGGACCCGTGGTCTGGCCGGAAGTGGAAGCCTTGGTGATCGTGCCCATCAGTGCGCACGCGCTGTTTGCCAAGCCACTGGTTGTCTCGCCCCGGTCCAGGCTGGCCGTCGAGGTGCTCGGCCGCACCGACGCGCAGGGTGTGCTGTGGTGTGACGGCCGGCGCTCCGTGGACCTGCCGCCCGGCGCCCGCGTCGAGGTCACCAAGTCCGCCAACCCGGTGCGGCTGGCCCGCACCCACCAGACCCCCTTCTCTGCCCGCCTGGTCCGCAAGTTCGAACTGCCCATCCACGGCTGGCGCGGCCCCGTGCCAAAAGCCGACGCAGTGCACACCGGCCCCATCCCGCTGGTCCGCACGCCACGGCCCATGCCGCCGCTGCAGGTCCCGGAGCCGGACGGCGCCGGCGGCGACCCCGATCCGTCGACTGCAAAGTGAATCCATGATTGAAGAACTGAGAATCCGCGATCTGGGCGTCATCACCGACGCAACGCTGCCGCTCGGCCCGGGCCTGAGCGTGGTCACCGGCGAAACCGGTGCCGGCAAGACCATGGTGGTCACCGCCGTCGGCCTCCTGCTGGGTGCCCGGTCGGATGCCGGGGCCGTCCGCAGCGGCGCGAAGAGCGCCACGGCCGAGGCCGTCCTGAAGCTTGAAGCCGGGCACCCGGCCATCGCCCGCGCCCTTGATGCCGGCGCGGAAGCAGAAGAGTTCGACGACGGCGCCGAGCTGATCCTGGCCCGCCGCCTGGGCGCGGACGGACGCAGCCGGGCGTTCCTGGGCGGCCGGGCCGCTCCGGTGGGTGTACTGGCCGAGATCGGCGAGTCGCTGGTGGTGGTGCATGGCCAGTCGGACCAGATCCGGCTCAAGAGCGCCACGGCCCAGCGGGAGGCGCTCGACAAGTTCGCCGGCGATGCCCTGGCCGGGCCCTTGGCCGCCTACCAGGAGCTCTACGGCCGGTGGAAGGCCAGCCAGGCAGAGCTGGACAGCCTGCGCAGCGCCGCCCGCGACCGGCTCCGGGAAGCGGAGTCGCTGGAGGCGGCCCTCGCGGAGATCGACGGCGTGGACCCCCAGCCCGGCGAGGACGAGCAGCTGAAGGCCGAAGCTGTAAAGCTTGCGAACGTTGAGGAACTCCGGATCGCCGCCAGCACCGCCCACCAGGCCCTCATCGCCGAGGACTTTGGCGAAGCCGCCGATGCAACCACGCTTGTGGATGCTGCAAAGCGCACCCTGGAGCATGTGGCAGAGCACGATGCCGAGCTCGGTTCCGCCGCCGCACGCCTGGCCGAAGTTGGTTTCCTGCTCAACGACATCGCCACGGAACTTGCCAGCTACCAGGCAGGACTGGACTCGGAAGGGCCGGAACGGCTTGCCGAAATCGAGGACCGCAGGGGCGCCTTGGCCAAGCTGGTCCGCAAGTACGCACCCACCATTGACGAGGTGCTGGTGTGGGCTGAAACTGCGCGGGTTCGGTACGACGAACTGCAGGACGACTCCTCCCGGATCGAGGCGCTGGACGCCGAGGTGGTGCGGGCCGAAGCGGAGCTCCAGAAGCAGTCGGTGGCCATCAGCAAGATCCGGTCCAAGGCCGCCAAGGACCTCTCGGCCCGTGTCAGCGCCGAATTGACGGCGCTGGCCATGGCAGACGCCACCCTGGTGATCAACCTGGAACCAGCCGGACAACTGGGCCCGCACGGCGCGGACGACATCAGTTTCCTGCTCCAGCCCCATTCCGGCGCTCCGGCCCGGCCGCTGGGCAAGGGTGCATCCGGCGGTGAATTGTCCCGCGTCATGCTGGCCATCGAGGTAGTGCTTGCCGCCGTGGATCCGGTCCCCACGTTCGTCTTCGACGAGGTGGACGCCGGGGTGGGCGGACGGGCCGCCGTTGAGATCGGCCGGCGGCTGGCGATGCTGGCCCGACACGTGCAGGTGCTGGTGGTCACCCACCTTCCCCAGGTGGCTGCTTTCGCTGACCAGCACATCACTGTGACCAAAACCTCGGTCAGGGGAGCCGACGGCAAAACCGCCACAGGCTTCACGTCCAGTGATGTCCGCCTCCTTGACGGTCCCGAACGGGTCCGTGAACTGGCCCGCATGCTGGCAGGCCAGGAGGACTCCGAATCCGCGCAGGCACACGCCCGCGAACTGCTGGACGACGCCAAGCTCCTGCCCCAGCGGGCCTGACGGGACAACGACGGGATGGCTGAATTGATGATAGGCTCGAATTCCGTGGTGCAGCGATCAAATTCCCGTGTAAATTCCCGGTTCCCGGGCTCCTCCAAGACGACGAAGCACATTTTCGTCACCGGCGGTGTGGCGTCCTCGCTCGGTAAGGGACTGACGGCTTCAAGCCTTGGTCACCTGCTACGGGCCCGCGGCCTGTCCGTGACGATGCAGAAGCTCGATCCCTACCTGAACGTGGATCCGGGCACAATGAACCCCTTCCAGCACGGCGAGGTCTTCGTGACCGACGACGGCGCCGAGACGGACCTCGACATCGGGCACTACGAGCGCTTCCTCGACGAGAACCTTGAAGGTTCCGCGAACGTGACCACCGGCCAGGTGTACTCCACGGTGATCGCGAAGGAACGCCGCGGCGAATACCTCGGCGACACCGTCCAGGTCATCCCGCACATCACGGATGAGATCAAGCGCCGCATGCGCCTGCCCGCCGAGGGAAAGAACGCCCCCGACGTCATCATCACCGAAATCGGCGGCACCGTTGGCGACATCGAGTCCCAGCCGTTCCTCGAATCCGCCCGCCAGGTCCGCCAGGACATCGGCCGCGGAAACGTCTTCTTCCTGCACGTCTCGCTGGTGCCCTACATCGGGCCGTCCCAGGAATTGAAAACCAAGCCCACGCAGCACTCCGTGGCCGCGCTGCGCTCCATCGGCATCCAGCCCGAAGCGATCGTGATCCGTTCGGACCGCGAAGTTCCCGAAGCCATGCGGGAGAAGATCGGCCGGATGTGCGACGTCGACATCGACGCCGTGGTCAACGCCGCCGACGCCCCGAGCATCTACGACATCCCCAAGACCCTGCACTCCCAGGGACTGGACTCCTACATCGTCCGCGCCCTCGACCTGCCGTTCAAGGACGTCGACTGGACCAGCTGGGACAAACTGCTCGACGCCGTCCACAACCCCAAGCACCACGTCGAGATCGCCCTGGTGGGCAAGTACATCGACCTGCCCGACGCCTACCTTTCGGTGACCGAAGCACTGCGCGCCGGCGGCTTCGCCAACGAGGCCAAGGTGAAGATCCGCTGGGTCCCGTCTGACGAGTGCGAGACGCGCGAAGGCGCCATTAAGGCGCTCGACGGCGTCGACGCCATCTGCGTGCCGGGCGGCTTCGGCATCCGCGGACTGGAAGGGAAGCTCGGCGCCTTGAAGTTCGCCCGCGAAACCAAGCTCCCCGTCCTGGGTTTGTGCCTGGGCCTGCAGTGCATGGTCATCGAGTACGCCCGCAACGTGGTGGGCCTGGAGGGTGCCTCTTCCAGCGAGTTCGAACCGGACTCCAAATACCCCGTCATCGCCACGATGGAGGAACAGCTCGAGTTCGTCGAAGGGGGCGGAGACCTCGGCGGAACCATGCGCCTGGGCCTCTACGAAGCCAAGCTTGACGAAGGCTCGGTCATCGCCGGAACGTACGGCGCCACGACCGTCAGCGAACGCCACCGGCACCGGTACGAGGTCAACAACAAGTACCGCCAGCAGATTGCCGACAAGGGCCTGGTCTTCTCAGGTACCTCGCCGGACGGCAAGCTGGTGGAGTTCGTCGAGCTGCCCGCCGACGTTCACCCGTACTACGTGGCCACGCAGGCGCACCCCGAGCTGAGCTCGCGGCCCACCCGCCCGCACCCGCTGTTCGCCGGCCTAATCAAGGCGGCCCTGGACCACCAAGGCGCCGGATCCCAGGCGGTTGCCGACACGGCTGCGCCCGTGGCCGGGAAGGCCGCGGCATCCGGTACGGTTACCGCTAAGTAGTCAATAGAGCAGAAGAAGGACGGCGCGATGCCTGGTACACCTGAAACCATCCCTGCAACGCAGGTTTCGGATGCACCAAGCCCGCGCCGTCTTTTGTCTACCGAGAAGGTGTACCAGGGCCGGATCTGGGACGTCGTCAGCGACACTTTCCAGCTTTCCGAGTCCGGGGATGCGCTGACCCGCGACTATATCGACCACCCCGGGGCAGTGGCTGTCCTGCCCATGGATGCCGGGGGCCGCATCCTGCTCCTGAAGCAGTACCGGCACCCGGTAGGGATGGATTTGTGGGAGGTGCCGGCCGGCCTGCTCGACGTCGAAGGCGAAGACTTCGTGGTGGGCGCCGCCCGCGAACTTGCCGAGGAAGCCGACCTCGCCGCCGGAACCTGGAACGTCCTTGCCGACGTCTTCAATTCGCCCGGCTCGTCCAGCGAAGCAATCCGCATCTACCTGGCCCGCGACCTCACCGAGATCCCGCACCACGAACGCCACGAGCGGACCGACGAGGAAGCGGAGATCGAGTTCCACTGGATCAGCTTGGACGATGCCGTGGCCTCCGTCCTGGCCGGGCGCCTGCACAACCCGTCCGCCGTCGTCGGGATCCTTGCCGCCGCAGCCGCCCGTGCCGGCAACTTCCAGGAACTCCGCCCCGCCGACGCCCCCTGGCCCGCGCACCCCAGCCAGCGCTGATGGGTCCCGGTCCTTCGGCTGAACCGGTGCCTTCCGCCGGACCGGCGCCGCGAACCGCTGCGGCCGCTGCAGACGCGGAACCGGCAGCAGGACGTTCCGGGGCCATCGACCGGGCCATCACCGATTATTTGCAGCACGTGGGCGTGGAGCGGGGATTGGCCGCCAACACACTGGCGGCCTACCGCCGCGACCTCGCCCGGTACGCCCGGTACCTCGCGGCCGCCGGCTGCAGCCGCCCGGAGGACATCACCCGTCATCATGTCACCGGTTACGTCCGCGCCCTCTCCGACGGTTCCGACGGCGGCTCCGCCTTGGGAGTGCGGTCAGCGGCCAGGACAGTGGTGGCGGTAAGGGGACTGCACAAGTTCTGGGCCCTCGAAGGGTACACGCCGGCCGATCCCGCCAGCGAAGTCCATCCGCCGATGGCCGGCAAACGGCTGCCCAAAGCCATCAGTGTGGACGAGGTGACCCGCATCCTCGAGGCCGCGGGCACTGACACTGCCACCGGGTTGAGGGACCGGGCCCTGCTCGAGTTCCTCTATTCCACCGGAGCGCGGATCAGCGAGGCGGTGGGGCTGGACGTCGATGACATCACCCTCGCGGAGCCCGGGGCGGGTCCCGCCATCGTCCGGCTGTTCGGCAAGGGCTCGAAGGAACGGCTGGTCCCGCTGGGGTCGTACGGGGCACGCGCCCTCGATGCCTACCTGGTCCGCGGCCGCCCGCTGCTCGCCGCCAAGGGCAAAGGCACACCGGCCCTGTTCCTCAATGCCCGCGGCGGACGGATCAGCAGGCAGAGCGCCTGGACCATCCTGAAGGCTGCTGCGGAGAAAGCCAACATCACCAGGGACGTCTCACCCCACACGCTGCGCCACTCGTTCGCCACCCACCTCCTCGAAGGCGGCGCCGATGTCCGGGTGGTGCAGGAACTGCTGGGCCACGCCTCCGTAACCACCACCCAGGTCTACACGCTGGTCACGGCCGATACGTTGCGGGAGATCTACGCCGCCGCCCATCCGAGGGCTCTGGGCTAGCCGGCCCCGGGGCCTGCCGGCGGCAGGAAAAGATCGTTTACCCGGCCAGGTCCAGGGTTACTTCCGCTGCGCCGAGGGACAGGGCCAGGATCGAAGTGCCCAGTCCGGCCACGAGCAGCAGCCCCGGGTGGGCGAGGGCAACCACTACCTGCCGGAGCTGCGGCGAGCGGTGCAGGAACCCTGACGGCACACGCGAATGCACCGGTACCTGGCGCCAGCCCCGAAGGCGTCGCAGGAACCACGCGCAGCGCACGATCAGTGCCATCCACAGCACGGACACAACCAGCGGGACGGCCGCGGCGAGCAGGCTGAGTCCGAGCGAGGTGACTTCCCGCTCCGAATCGCCGGCAAGCGCCTGGACCGTGGTTGAAATTGAGGCGCTGGCCACGACCGAGATGCCCCACACCAGGAAAGCGGCAGTCAACGCCAGGAACCTGACGAAGAAGTGCGACAGCACAGATTCCCGTGTTGGCCGGAGGTACCGGCGCGGAGTTGCGTGAAGCACGGCCACAGTGCACGCCAAGGTGGGCAGGGCGGCCATCCCCACGCAGATGTACCAGGTCCAGCCGGCCAAGTCCAGGTACTCGTCGGCAACGATCAGCACCGCCCACGCACCGGTCCACGCCCACCCGGCATACAGCGGATTCCGGGCCAGCCAGCCCGGCAACGGCACGGGGCGGCGAAGCACGGCCCCAACTTTTGGTGCAGGGGTGGAGTGGTCCTCTCCAGCCGGGTTCATGGGCCTCACTGTAGCAATGGGGAAAGGCCCGTGGCAGCAGGCGTGATGCAGTCCGGTATCCGCGGAGGTGCCGGTTAGGCTGGAGCCATGACCGCAGCCGCCGTGACTCTTTGCTTCCTGCTCCGCGACGGGGCCGACGGGACTGAGGTCCTTCTGGGGCTGAAGCAGACAGGTTTCGGCAAGGGCAAGATCGTGGGCATCGGCGGCCACGTTGAACCGGGGGAGACCGACCAGCAGGCCGCGGTCCGGGAAGTCCTGGAAGAAACCGGTGTGGTTTTGCAGGTGGAAGACCTGGCCGACGCCGGATCGGTCCACTTCGTCTTCCCGGCCCGGCCGGAATGGAACATGCAGACCAGGCTCTTCACCGCCCGCCTGTGGCACGGCGAGCCGGCCCCCAGCGACGAAATCCTGCCCGAATGGTTCCCGGTGGATACCTTGCCGGTCGAGCGGATGTGGCAGGACGCGGACCACTGGCTCCCCGTGGTGCTCGAAGGCGGGACCGTGAGGGTCGTGGTCACCATGGAGGCCGACAACGAATCCGTCGCCTCGTCCGAAAGCCTATTGGGCTGACCTGCCGGGCAACCTTCGCCTGGACAGCCACGGTGTTTCAGGACAGCCATGGCGATTAACGCCCGACGGCGGCCCGGGCACTTCGGTGCCCGGGCCGCCGTCGTCCACCACCCGCTAGGGAAGGTGCCGTTCCTCCACGCCGTTGTACTCGCTCAACGGCCTGATCAGCGAGTTCGAGTCCAACTGCTCCATGATGTGCGCGGTCCAGCCGGTGATCCGGCTGGCCACGAACAGGGGAGTGAAGGTAGGGGTGTCGAAGCCCATGAGGTGGTAGGTGGGCCCGGCGGGGTAGTCGAGGTTGGGCTTGATGGCCTTGGCCTCGTCCATCGCGGTTTCCAGCCCGTTGTACAGTCCCAGCAGCTCCGGGCGGCCGTAGTGGGCGATCATCTTGTCCAAGGCGGCCTTCATGGTGGGAACCCGGGAGTCGCCGTGCTTGTAGACGCGGTGGCCGAATCCCATGACCTTCTTCTTCTGGGCCAGGGCATCTTCCATCCATGCTTTGGCCCTGGCAGCGGCTTCTTCGAGGGATTCCTCCTGCCGGATGCCGATCTCGTCGAAGGTGTGCATGACGGCTTCGTTGGCGCCGCCGTGCAGCGGACCCTTGAGGGCCCCGATGGCTCCGGTCACTGCAGAGTGCAGGTCCGAGAGTGTCGAGGTGATCACGCGGGCGGTGAAAGTCGAGGCGTTGAAGGAGTGCTCAGCGTAGAGGATCATCGAAACGTTGAAGGCCTCCACCACCTCCGGGACCTGTTCTTCGCCGAAGGCCATCCAGAGGAAGTTTGCCGAGTAGCCCAGGTCATCGCGCGGTTCAACCACGTCCTGGCCGTGCCTGCGGCGCTGGTCGTAGGCCACCACCGCGGGCATGGCGGCGAACAGGTCGATGGCCTTGGCCATGTTGGCGTCCCGGGACGAATCTTCGGCCAGGGGGTGCCGTGCGCCCATCACCGAGGCTGCGGTGCGGCAAACATCCATCGGATGGGCCGTGGTGGGCAACGCGTCGATGACTGTCTTGACCACCGGATCCAGGGCCCGGCCGGCCCGTTCCCGCGCGGAAAACTCGGCGAGCTGTTCTTTCGCGGGCAGCTCCCCGTTCCACAGCAGGTAGGCGACTTCCTCGAAGCTGCACTTGGCAGCCAGTTCCTGGACAGGGTAGCCGCGGTAGAGCAGTGAGTTGGTGTCCGGGTTGACCTTCGACACCGCGGTGTAATCCACCACGACGCCGGCGAGGCCTTTTTTGATCTCATTTTCAGCCATGCTGAAACTCCTTTGTTCCTAACGCCTGTTGACCGGCCGGGGCCGGCAGTCCGGTGGGGGTGTCAGATTCCGGGGATCTGGAAGTTGAAGACCCCGGTGTCAAAGCGGTTGTAGGCCTCGTAGTCGACGAGGTCATAGAGACGCGCGCGGGTCAGCATGCTCGAAACCTGGGCCTCCTGGGTGCCGTCGGATTTGATCGATTCCAGAGTACGCTCAGCAGCGCCCATGGCACTACGGAGCAGCGTGACCGGGTAGATCACCATGTTGACGCCGACGCCGGCCAGTTGGTCAACCGTGAAGAGGTCGCTTTTGCCGAACTCGGTCATGTTGGCCAGGATCGGGACGTCCACGGCATCGCGGATGGCCTGGAATTCGCTGAGGTCCTTCATGGCTTCCGGGAAGATTGCGTCCGCTCCCGCGTCCACGAGGGCCTTGGCGCGCTGCTGTGCCGCCTCGAGTCCGTCGGTGGCCCTGATATCGGTGCGCGCCATGATCAGGAAGTTCGGATCGCGCCGGGCGTCGGCCGCGGCGCGGATCCGCTTGGTGGCGGTCTCGAGGTCCACCACGTTCTTGCCGTCGAGGTGGCCGCAGCGCTTGGGGTTGAACTGGTCCTCGATATGCAGGCCGGCCAGGCCCGCGTTCTCGAGTTCCTGCACGGTGCGTGCCACATTCATGGGTTCGCCAAAGCCGGTGTCGGCGTCCACGATCGAGGGCAGGTCTGTCATCCGGGCGATCTGCCCAGCCCGGGTAGCCACCTCGGTAAGGGTGGTCAGCCCGATGTCCGGCAGGCCGAGATCGTTGGCGAGGACCGCGCCGGAGATGTACACCCCGGCGAAGCCCTTTTCCTCGATCAGCCGCGCGGAGAGCGGGTTGAAGGCACCGGGGAACTGCTGGATGGTCCCGGAGGCGAGCAGTTCCCGGAACCGGATCCGCTTCTGCTCCGGGGTCGTCTTCGAATACAGCATTAGAAGAGTCCCTTCGGTGCTGCCGCCAGGTCGATGACGCCGGGGGCGGCGGTGATGTTCAGCTGGTCCAGCTCGCCCGCGGCGAGTTCGGGGAGGCGTTCGACGGCGGCGAGGAACCTTTCGATCTCGGCCTCCTCCACGAGCCCGGCGGCAAGGGTGCGGAACTTGTTGACGTACTGCTCCCGGGCGAACGGCCGGGCGCCCAGCGGGTGGGCGTCGGCGACGGCGATCTGGTCGGTGATGACGGTGCCGTCCTTGAGCGTGATTTCCACGGAGCCGCCGAAGGCCTTCTCGGCGATGTCCAGGGAGTGGTAGCGGCGGGTCCATTCGGGATCCTCGACCGTGGTGACCTTGTGCCACAGTTCCACCGTGTCCGGGCGGCCGGCTCGTTCCGGGGCGTAGGAGTCGACGTGGTGCCAGGCGCCGTCCTGCAGCGCGACGGTGAAGATGTACGGGATGGAGTGGTCCAGGGTCTCGCGGGACGCGGTGGGGCTGTACTTCTGAGGGTCGTTGGCGCCGGAGCCG
>NZ_QEHL01000032.1:0-6397 GCF_003116525.1 Pseudarthrobacter sp. AG30
CGGCTCCGGCGCCAACGACCCGCAGAAGTACAGCCCCACCGCATCCCGCGAGACCCTGGACCACTCCATCCCGTACATCTTCACCGTCGCGCTGCAGGACGGCGCCTGGCACCACGTCGACTCCTACGCCCCGGAACGCGCCGGCCGGCCGGACACGGTGGAACTGTGGCACAAGGTCACCACGGTGGAAGATCCCGAATGGACCCGCCGCTACCACTCCCTGGACATCGCCGAGAAGGCCTTCGGCGGCTCCGTGGAAATCACGCTCAAGGACGGCACCGTCATCACCGACCAGATCGCCGTCGCCGACGCCCACCCGCTGGGCGCCCGGCCGTTCGCCCGGGAACAGTACGTCAACAAGTTCCGCACGCTTGCCGCCGGGCTCGTGGAGGAGGCCGAGATCGAAAGGTTCCTCGCCGCCGTCGAACGCCTCCCCGAACTCGCCGCAGGCGAGCTGGACCAGCTGAACATCACCGCCGCCCCCGGCGTCATCGACCTGGCAGCCGCACCGAAGGGACTCTTCTAATGCTGTATTCGAAGACCACCCCGGAACAGAAGCGGATCCGGTTCCGGGAACTGCTCGCCTCCGGGACCATCCAGCAGTTCCCCGGAGCCTTCAACCCGCTCTCCGCACGGCTGATCGAGGAAAAAGGCTTCGCCGGGGTGTACATCTCCGGCGCAGTCCTCGCCAACGACCTCGGCCTGCCGGACATCGGCCTGACCACCCTCACCGAGGTGGCCACCCGGGCCGGGCAGATCGCCCGGATGACAGACCTGCCCTCCATCGTCGACGCCGACACCGGCTTCGGCGAACCCATGAACGTGGCACGCACCGTACAGGAACTCGAAAACGCCGGCCTGGCCGGCCTCCACATCGAGGACCAGTTCAACCCCAAGCGCTGCGGCCACCTCGACGGCAAGAACGTGGTGGACCTCGAGACCGCCACCAAGCGGATCCGCGCCGCAGCCGACGCCCGGCGCGACCCGAACTTCCTCATCATGGCGCGCACCGATATCAGGGCCACCGACGGACTCGAGGCAGCACAGCAGCGCGCCAAGGCCCTCGTAGACGCCGGAGCGGACGCAATCTTCCCGGAAGCCATGAAGGACCTCAGCGAATTCCAGGCCATCCGCGATGCCGTGGACGTCCCGATCCTGGCCAACATGACCGAATTCGGCAAAAGCGACCTCTTCACGGTGGACCAACTGGCCGGCGTCGGCGTCAACATGGTGATCTACCCGGTAACACTGCTCCGTAGTGCCATGGGCGCCGCTGAAAGGGTCTTGGATACGCTCAAGAGTCTGGGAACCCAAGAAGTACGTGTTCCTGAAATGCTCACCAGGGCCCGTCTCTATGACCTCGTCGACTACGAGGCGTACAACAAGTTCGATTCCGGAATCTTTAACTTCCAAATCCCCCACACCCGCTAGTACAGGGCTGCAACGAAGGAGCTCAGCATGACTGACACAAGCATCAAAAAAGGCCTCGCCGGCGTCGTGGTGGACTACACCGCCGTCTCCAAGGTCAACCCCGACACCAACTCATTGCTCTACCGCGGCTACCCAGTCCAGGAACTGGCTGCCAAGTGCAGCTTCGAGGAAGTCGCCTACCTGCTGTGGAACGGGGAACTGCCCACCCCGGACCAACTGGCGGAGTTCACAGCCCGGGAACGGGCCGGGCGTGCACTCGACCCTGCGCTCAAAGCCATCATCGATGCGTTGCCGACGGACGCCCATCCGATGGATGTTTGCCGCACCGCAGCCTCGGTAATGGGCGCACGGCACCCCCTGGCCGAAGACTCGTCCCGCGACGCCAACATGGCCAAGGCCATAGACCTCTTCGCCGCCATGCCCGCGGTGGTGGCCTACGACCAGCGCCGCCGGCACGGCCAGGACGTGGTTGAACCCCGCGATGACCTGGGCTACTCAGCAAACTTCCTCTGGATGGCCTTCGGCGAAGAACAGGTCCCGGAAGTGGTGGAGGCCTTCAACGTCTCGATGATCCTCTACGCTGAGCACTCCTTCAACGCCTCCACCTTCACCGCCCGCGTGATCACCTCGACACTCTCGGACCTGCACTCCGCAGTGACCGGAGCCATCGGCGCCCTCAAGGGTCCGCTGCACGGCGGCGCCAACGAAGCCGTCATGCACACCTTCGACGAGATCGGCATCCGGCAGGAGGAATCCCTCGAAGAAGCCGCTGCCCGGGCCAAAGCATGGATGGAAGACGCCCTGGCCCAGAAGAAGAAGGTCATGGGCTTCGGCCACCGCGTCTACAAGCACGGCGACTCCCGGGTTCCCACCATGAAAGCCGCACTGGACAAGATGATCGCCCACTACGGCCGCCCGGAGCTGCTGGGGCTGTACAACGGCCTGGAAACCGCGATGGACGAGGCCAAGGCCATCAAGCCGAACCTCGACTACCCCGCCGGGCCCACCTACCACCTCATGGGCTTCGACACCCCCACCTTCACTCCCCTGTTCGTGGCCAGCCGGATCACCGGCTGGACCGCGCACATCATGGAACAGGCGGACTCAAACTCGCTGATCAGGCCGTTGAGCGAGTACAACGGCGTGGAGGAACGGCACCTCTAGCAGCAGCTTCTGCTGCCCTTATTCCTGCGGTGGGGTGCCGGATGATCACCCGGATCATCAACTATTCGCAACGGCTCACGGCACTCCACCGCCGGCTCACCAATAAAGGTGGCGCCCACTAAGTACTTTCGTTTACTCAGGAGCAAGGCCTTGGACCTCCACCTACAACCAGATTGGCAGCGCGCCCACGGCCAACTCGTAGAAATCTGGAAGAACGGGATCTACATCCGTAAGGGAATCGTAGAGGCCGTCATGCCAGACAACTCTCTCCTATGGATCTCAAACGACGGCGTCTCTTCGCGGCAGATCATTGCCCGCTCTGACGGGTACCAGGTCTTCGCACATTTCATGCCTACCTAGCTCTTCTGTCTGGGGCGACGGATAACGGGTCAAGTTGCAGGTATTGTCACACGCAGCTCTGTCGGCGTATCAATATGCGCCGACCGCCGTGTCTGGCCAACCGCGGCACTAACGGACCAAGCCGTGATCACACGGCACTGTTACAGCTCATAGTCATCCAATATTCAGATTCAGTCGGCAGACCCGAACGGACTATTCGCCTACAGCTGGAACAAGGCGTCCAACCAACTAGGGCAATACTGAGGACTAGCATAATGACCAGAATGTTAATCATCGGAGCACCGGGCTCCGGTAAAGGCACACAAGCCGAACGTATTTCAAAACGCTTCGACGTTGACGCGGTCTCAACCGGCGACATCTTCCGCGCAAACGTCAACGAGATGACTCCTCTTGGCCTCAGGGCCAAAACGTTCATAGAAGCCGGTGACTTAGTTCCGGATAGCGTGACGAACGAAATGATCCGGGACCGTCTCAGTAGAAGCGATGTAGAGAACGGCTTTCTGCTGGACGGTTATCCCCGCACTGCCGCCCAAGTCGACTACCTCGATGGGGTCCTCGCGGACGGCAAACAGAAACTGGACATCGTCCTGCACCTGAACGCCGATGACGAGGAGCTCGTCTCCCGCATGCTTGCTCGTTCAAGTGTGAGCGGCCGCAGCGATGATAAGCGGGCCATCATCAGTCACCGGTTGAAGCTATATCACGAGCAAACCGCAGCAGTGATAGCCAAATACGCCGAGCGCAACATATTGACCCAAGTCGATGGCATCGGTGCGATTGAGGTCGTCACCCATCGCGTCCTACGCGCCATCAAAGCGTCACTAACAAACCTGGGTACTCCCCGGCCTCCAAAGAACGGGACGGCGGAGCTGATGTAGGACAGACCTGGCTATCATTCCGGCAGCCCTGCCGCCAAGCGACCAAAGCAAATGCTTTCAGAATATTCGAATGGCCAAAGAATATATAACTACCTGACAGAATCTGCGGTAACTGGAAGACAACCGCTCTAGTTGCCCGCACGCGGGTACCAGGACGCCTACCGATATTGGCCTGCATCCCAACCTGACATCCGGCACCCCCTGGCAAGGGAGGCTTCGTCCTGTCCCCCTGGCTCCCGTTTGTCATCCGACGCCAGCCGCGTGGCAACAGGTGTATTGCTAGGCGTTTGTCCGTCGAACTCCCTCAACCCTATAATTGCCCTGACGAGTGTAAGGGATGAAACCAGAGAGCCTCGCGGGCCGCCGTTGGTAGATCTCTATTCTGCCCGACGCAGACGCCACCTTCGCTCACGGCGGCTGTGCCTACCCGATGAGGACAGCCGATGCTGCATAAAGTTGCCGCACGCTGCCAATCATCACCGTCCAACGCGGCTCCACGGTTCGGCGACACTCAAGAAGCCTCGACGGGCACCAGTCTGTAGAGCACCCAATTCCGTCTCTGCCCAATCGGCTACGCACTGCTCTACGGAATCACAATGGTCGGTCTTTGCAGCGGGGGTGTGTGAACGATGTTGGAAACACTCGCACAGGTGCCCACGCCACCGTATGCGGTTTAGAGGTCGATATATACCGCCGCGTGGCCAGGAAGCGCTCCTGGGGCGAAAGGAGTCAACGGGATCTAGCGTCGCGCGTGGATGGCGTTGATATCGAAGTCGCCAAACCAGCCCAAGGAAACCACTGAGGCCCGGGCCCCGAGCCGGCGCAACTAACCGGGAGCGCCATTTCCCAAAGTCATCCTGACTATGATGAACCGCGAATGTGAGGACACCATCACCAACAGCGGCAAAACTTTCGACGTCCCGCCACCGACCGGTATTCGAACCTCGGGAAACCATCGGTCGCATTGCGCCTGCTCCCCGGGTTCATCGCATTGATTCCGGTGTCCTGCGGCGCACGCACATAAGTCGGCGGGCCATCAGCGCTGACACCTGTAGCGACCGTGTTCCGAGAAATACTCAGTCACGCCGCAATCGACCTCATCGACTCATCCTCGGCAAGATGAAACCGCCGAAAGCGCCCAATCCACCGTTGTGATCACCAACCCAATCGTTTGGAACGGGTGGATCAACGGGACTGTCCGACATTTAGTTGATTCTTCCGTCGAAGGTGATGGCGAGGGCGTTGAACGCCGACTTCCATCGTGTGGCCCATCGTGCCCTGCCTTTGCCTGTGGGGCCTAGTGCCCTCGTGGCGGCGAGGTAGAGGCATTTCAGGGCACGCCCTGCTCGGTGGGGAAATGACCCCTCGCCCTGACCGCGCGCCGGTAGCGGGCGTTGACGGATTCGATGGCCCTGGTGCTGCAGATAACCCGCCGGATTTCGACGTCGTAGTCCAGGAACGGCACAAACTTGCTCCAGGCGTTCTCCCACAGCCGGGTGATCGCCGGGTATCGCTTACGGCGCGGATGCTGAGCCGGGTATGCAACAGGTCCGCAATGGTGGTCCGTTCCGACTCGGAGAGAAATCGCGCGGAGATCACTGCCGGTTTCTGATGGGAGATGGGAGCATACTTCTTGATGTCTCCGGACTTCAGAACGACCATGTGGCCGTGCCGCGCGCGAGTCCCCGAACTTCGGCTGATTGCGGCGATTACCGCTTCGGAATTGCCCGTTCCCTGTTTCATCAGCTGATCCTAGTGAGCCCGGGCAGCTTTCTTTGGAGGGGCCCCAAGACTTTCGTGGTCTATTCATGTCTGCCAATTGCAACTCCCAAAAAGTTCAGGTGTTGCAACGACCACTAGACGCCAAGCCCACGAGATGGCTCACTCTTCGACGGTCGGCGACAGTCCCGCTGCCGATCGCGGAATCAAGCTTCCTGGTCTGCCCGTTGAACGTCAGCCAAGGGGCGCCGGGCGAGTGCCGGGCCTTGGCATTCCGCCGGTTGGAATAGCAGGTCAAGTGACCTAGGCAGGTATCTATCGCTGCGGCGTCGGGTGGTAAACAAGGTTTAATCACTAGTCTGCGGGGCGGCTGCGCGACGGCGCCATGTGGGCGGTCGAAGGGTTGTCTCCTCCGATGTTCGGCGGCGTCCGACTGCCCGGGCGCAACTCCTGACGTGTGGTCCGGCATCGACGACGGCGTGGGCGAGGTCCGGTTCGGTTTCATAGAAGTTTCGAAGGTCGGTCCCCATTCCCCGCATCTGCCAAGGCGCGCCGGCAACGCCTCCGCCAGCGGTGGGGACGTTTGCGGCTTGCGTCTCGGTCAAAGGGAGCAGGCTGCGCAAACCGGAGCATATCGTCGAACTCCGTGAACGCTTGGCTGAGGCAGGACGCGCAGACAAGCACGTGGACGTACGGCAACGCTCACCGTGGGGATTGGTGCTCATGGACAAACCTTCATAGTGCGGGACTTGCCAGGGGCGGGGGTTCGAAGTTCCAACCGCCGCCCCTGCTTCATGCGGCATCTACCAGCTGGTGGGAGCTAGCGGCTGATGATGGGTAGTACG
>NZ_QEHL01000033.1:0-56281 GCF_003116525.1 Pseudarthrobacter sp. AG30
CGAGACCTACATATCAGGTGTCCGGGATTACGCGGGTGTTTCCTAACGGTAAGCACCTGGATAACGCCATTCCGCTGCGTTTCCGTAAGTTGCTTGGCAGGCTAGTTATCAGTTGGTCTAAAATGATTCCATGGTTTCTACGGGCAATGAGGGCTCCGGCTACTGGTACGGGCCTGACGGGCAGCTGGACTATAGCGCAGCGGTTTTGAAGTCGCTCCGCGACTACCGGTCGGCGGAGACGGAAATCCGCCGTACCACCAGGGATTCCATGGGCATGGGCGAAACGGACATTCTCGCCCTGCGGTACCTATTGCGGGTGCAGGCGTCCGGCAAGCAGGCGGTGCCCAAGGACCTGAGCCAGTTCCTCAATATTACGAGCGCTTCCACGACGTCGCTGATCGACCGGCTGGTTGCCAGCGGCCATGTCCGGCGTGAACCGCACCCCACCGACCGGCGCTCTGTGGTGGTCATCGCCACCGGGGAATCGGATAAGGAAGTCCGCGAAACGCTGGGGGCCATGCATCGCCGAATGATGTCCGTGGCGGAAAGCCTCTCTGCCGAGGATGCGCGCATCGTGGTTGATTTCCTGCAGCGGATGACGGACGCCCTTGCTGCGCATGACGGGGAAGCAAAGAAGATTAGCTAGGCGGACTAGCTAGATCAACTAGTTATATGTAAGCTTACGATTGTTCCCCGAAGCTGCTTCCCAACGGAGTCGTGAGTGAGTTGGTTACTTTCACCGAAATTTCACCGCCTGATCCCTGCGATGATGCGGCAATGCTGACGAGTCCCCGCCTGGTGCGACCCTCCCTGGACGGCAATTCCGCGCCGCAGGGAAAGTCCGCGATCCACTGCGGTACTGCAATGCAGCTGGTCACTCCCGCTGTGGGCTCCGAGGGCGCCAGCTACACGTTCGCGCCGGCTGACAGCAACAGCATTGAACTTCCGCCCGTGTGGCGCTGCGGCTGCGGGTTCCAGCTCGATGCGTGGCCTGCGGGCGGTGACCGCAAACGATCAGCGGGCGCCTCCCGCCAGGGATCCTCCTCAGCTGTCCTGCCGGCATGACCGCCGTCGGGACGGTGCTGCCCGCGGCAGTGCAGCAGCCCGCCAATCCGGCCGCAGGCGTCGTGTTGGCCGGACGGTACCGGCTTGGCGAAAGGCTGGGTCGCGGATCCGCTGCCGAGGTGTTCCGGGCCGTTGACCTGGAAGGCGGCCCCGATGCCGCCGTCAAGATTGCCACGGCAGGACACCGGAAGCACCAGCAGCGGATCCACAATGAGGCGGCGGTCCTGGCCGGGCTGGACCACCCCTCCATCGTGAGGTTTATTGCCGGAGGCGTCATGCCTGCCGGTAGTCCTTCCGCCGGGCATGCCTTCCTGATCGAAGAACTGGCGCTCGGGACAAGCCTCGCGGAGGCCATCCGGATGCGGAGCATGCCCCAGGCAGATATTGCCGTGTGGGCGCGCGGTCTCTTCGGTGCGCTGGCGCACCTTCATTCCAGGGGCCTGGTGCACCGCGACATCAAACCGGCCAACCTGATGTTGAGCGGCCTGCGGAGGAGCCCGGTGCGGATTATCGATTTCGGGATTGCCGCGCCCGCGGGTTCCGCCCCCGAACCGGGCATCTCCTCCGGGACTGTGCATTACATGAGTCCGGAGCAGGCTTCCGGCCACGTAGCGGACCCGTCGTGGGATGTTTATGCCCTGGGCCTGGTCCTCCTGGAACTCCTCACCGGGACCAAGGCGTTCCCAGGGACGGCAATCGAGTCCCTCGTGGCCCGGACCCTGAGGTCCCCGAAGGTCCCGGACCACCTGGGCGACTGGGGCGTCCTGTTGCGCGCACTGACTGCGATGGACGCCACGCAGAGGCCGGCGGCGGCGGACGCAGCCGCAATGGCAGCCCAGCTTGTCCCCGCGGTTCCGCGGGGCGGCCAGGGCAGTCCGTGCAGGACGCGGCGGATCTTCCCCGGCCGCCGGCACCGGCAGCAGCTCTAGGGAGCCGTGACGTCCCGGCCGGTCGGATCTTCTGCCGTCGGGTCGGCCAAGGCAAGGCCGCCTACGGGGCTGCCATCCCAGTGGATCAGGTTCCACCCGCCATCCAGGCTCCCCTCGACCGCCACGATTCCGGTGTTTGCCAGGATGTGCCGGGCCGCAAACTCGTGTCCTGCACCCCGGGCCCGCAGCCCCGTCCACGTGCGGATCGCGGCGCCGTGGCTGACGACGGCCGCCGTGCCGTGCCGGTCCCGCACCGCCCGCTCCACCACGTTCGCGATGGCAGCGTCGAAGCGGTCGAAGAAGGCATGGCCGTCGGGTCCCGCCGGCATGCGCTGGTCCAGGTTCCCTGCGGCCCAGGAGATAACGGTCCCCATGTAGCGCTTGTGCGATTCGTGGTCCGTGAGCTTCTCCAGGGAGCCTGCCTCGATTTCATGCAGGCCGTCCAGGACTTCAATGTCCAGGGAATGCCGCCGGGCCAGCGGGGCCGCGGTGATCTGCGTCCGGATCAGCGTGGAGGCGTAGAGCGCCCCGATCCGCTCGTTGGCCAGGGCCCGTGCCATGGCCTCGGCCTGGCGTTCACCCAGTTCGGTCAATCCAGGACCGGGGTGGTCGGTGTCCAGTTGGCCCAGGACGTTGCCGGGGGTCTCGCCGTGTCGGATCAGGAGCAGCCTCATGATTCCAGTTTCCCACCCGATCGGACACCGGCTCTCACCTGCGCCGCAGCGGCAGGCCGGCACGCGGGCCGGGATACACGGACGGCGCCGGACCCTCCCGGGCCCGGCGCCGTCGTCGTGCGTTCCTGCCCTGCTGTGGGCTTTACTTCAGGTGGTCCACCAGCTGGTCCGCAATGCCGGTGTACTTGCCGGGCGTGAGGTCCAGGAGCCGGGCCTCGGCCTCGGGGGACAAGCCCAGGCCCTGCACGAACTCCCGCATGCGGGCGGCGTCCACGCGGTGGCCGCGCGTGAGGTCCTTCAGCCGTTCGTACGGGTTCTCCATGCCTTCGACGCCGGCGATCGCCTCTGCGCGCATGACCATCTGGATGGCCTCTCCCAGGACTTCCCAGTTGGTGTCCAGGTCGCCTGCCAGCACGTCCTCGGCCACGTCCAGGCGCTCCAGGCCCTTGGCAACGTTCGAGATGGCAAGCAGGGAGTGGCCGAAAGCGACGCCGATGTTGCGCTGGCTGGAGGAGTCGGTGAGGTCGCGCTGCCAGCGGGAGGTGACCAGGGTGGAACCCAGGACGTCCAGCAGGCCGGAGGAGATCTCCAGGTTGGCTTCAGCGTTTTCGAACCGGATGGGGTTGACCTTGTGCGGCATGGTGGAGGAGCCCGTGGCGCCGGCGACGGGGATCTGCGCGAAGTAGCCGATGGAGATGTAGCTCCAGATGTCGGTGCAGACATTGTGCAGGATCCGGTTGAAGCGGGCGACGTCGGCGTACAGCTCGGCCTGCCAGTCGTGGCTTTCGATCTGGGTGGTCAGCGGGTTCCAGGTGAGGCCCAACCCCTCAACGAAGGACTTGGACACCTGCTGCCAGTCAGCACCCGGGACGGAGGCCACATGGGCGGCGTAGGTGCCGGTGGCGCCATTGATCTTGCCCAGGTATTCGGTCCTGGCAATCCGGTCCAGCTGGCGGGTCAGGCGGTGCGCGATGACAGCCAGTTCCTTGCCCAGGGTGGTGGGGGTGGCGGGCTGGCCGTGCGTGCGGGACAGCATGGGAACCGCGCGGTTCTCTTCCGCCATGGCGCTGATTTGCGCCACGAGCTTGCGGGCAGCGGGGAGCCACACGTCCTCCACGGCACCCTTCACGCCGAGGGCGTAGGACAGGTTGTTGATGTCCTCGGACGTGCAGCCGAAGTGGACCATGGCGGTCAGGTTTTCGATGCCGATGGCGGGCAGGCGGCGCCCGATGTAGTACTCCACAGCCTTCACGTCGTGGACCGTAACGGCCTCGATCTCTGCGAGTTCGGCCACCGAGGCGGCGTCGAACTCCGTGACGACGGCGCGGAGCTGCTCCTGCTGTTCCGTGCTCAGCGGGCCGGCGCCGGGAAGGACGTTGTTGCTGGTCAGGTGGATGAGCCACTCCACTTCAACGGCCACGCGGTCCCGGTTCAGTGCTGCCTCCGACAAGTAATCGACCAGGGGCGCGACGGCGGGCTGGTAGCGGCCGTCGAGGGGTCCGAGCGCGATTTTTTCCGGCGACGCGGCGAGGGCCAGGCGTCCTGAGGGCGTACGGGTGTCAGCTGTGGCGGCAGTTTCAGGCATGCGTTGATTCTTTCACGAAGTCGGGCGGCGCCTTAAGCGGGCAGCTCACGTTACTTGTCCACATAGCCGACGGCGGCCCTTATGCGCGGCGGCCGGTGTTCCTAGCATTGGGATGGCAGGTGGTGGGTCGGGGAGTGATGAGCCCGGAAGGCAGGGTAGGAGGGGGCATGGGGAACGATGTGACGGAGGGGATTTGGGGCAGTGCGCAGCGCACCGGCGGCGAGCTCCAGCAACTGACAGGCCGGATCGCGGGCTGTGAGGGCCGGGTGGAACAGGTCTTGGCAGGTATCCGCGACACCCAGCTGCTCACCTGGGAGTCGCCGGCGGGCCGCGCCTACCGGGATGCACTTTCAGTGCAGGCTGCCGCGTTGCGTTCGGCAGTCAGGTGGCTGGAGGATGCCAGGCAAGCGGTGGGCCGCCGTGCGGGCGAGCAGGTTCCCCTGCTCCCCACCGGTTCGGGGTGGCCGGGATGACTACAGACTTTCCGCCCGGCTCCGAGGGCATCAGGCTGTCCCGCTCCTCGAGGGACGGGGACCTGACGGTGCGCGGCGGGGTCGGCGGCATCAGCGTTCAGCTCGAGGAACTGACAAGCGGCGCACGCAGGATTGATGACCTTGCCGGAGATCTCCTGGACGCGGAGGTGGAGATGGGGCGTGTCCTGGACGACCTCTGCATGCTCGACCATCAGCCCCTGTGGTCAGGTGCGCCGCACGTGGGGGCTGTGCGGGAAGGCCACTTCCGGCTTCGCACTGTGCGCAGCGGGATGCAGGAACTTGCCGCCCATGTTCGGGCCTGCGTGCGTGACTACGCTGACGCCGAGCACTGGGCCGCAGCGGGCCGGCGGATTGGTATCAACTGGTCCAGCGACGCCGGACCTTCCCTCGAACTCATGACCCAAGCCCGCGCGGTGGACCGTTCCGCGATGGAATCGATCATCGTGGGCCTGGGACTTGGGGCGCCGGAAATGCAAAAGGGCATCGACAATGCGCCCCATGCCAGGGACCTGGTCCTGAAGCTCTTTGCCGGGAACGCGGTTCCACGGGCCATCTCTGTTCGGCAGGAGGAATCAGTGCGTGTTGACCTTGATACCTCACCGGCCGGTCTCCTGGAACAGATCCGCCTCATCGATGCCCGCGGGGCCGGTTTTATCGAGGTCATCCAGGTCGATAACGGCGGTCAAAAGGCGTTCGTCGTCGTGATTCCGGGTACCCAGTCCGCCGGAAAGTACGCCGGCGGTTCAAACCCTTTCGATGAGGCCGGCATCGCCGAGGGAATGCTCTACGACTCCGAGCAGATCAACGCTGCCGTGCTGCAGGCACTGGCTGCCGCCGGGGCCGAACCAGGAGCACCCGTGGTGGCGGTGGGATACAGCCAGGGTGGCATCCACGCCATGAACTTTGCCTCCGACCCGCGGGTTGGGCAGGAATACGACGTGAGGTATGTGCTGACGGCAGGGTCGCCGGTGGCGGGGATCAGCGTTGACGAAAAGATTTCGGCCCTGCACCTGGAGCACCAGGCCGATTGGGTTCCGGGCGCGGACGGTGCGGCGAACCCCGAAACCCGCAATCGCGTTACCGTCTCCCTCGACACCCCGCTCCGTGAGGTGCAGGGCGAGGGCGCCCTCGGGCTGGGCCACGGCTTGGCCGGCTACCAGGAAGGTGCGCGGCTGGTCTCGGCAAGCAGCGATCCCTCACTTGTCAGGTCCACCGCAGCTTTGGGCGGCGTCTTGGGAGCAGGCGGGGTTGCCACTGCCACGCGGTTTTCCTTGACCCGGGCAAAAGCGCCATCATCCCTGGTTCCCCCTGATGCCCGCGCCAGGGAGCGACACCTCGGCGGCCGCTGAATCACGCGATCTGGGCGGCGTGCATCGCGGCGTAGGCATCAAGCGGGGCCGGGTCCGGCGGCGGGACCGGCAGCGGAGCCGCGGGGGCGGGGGCCGCGCCGGGGCACCGGTAGTTGTAGTCGAGGTCCCCGTCAGTGAACTGCGTGAGGGCAACCATGCCGCCTGGCGTGAGGGGTACTTCCCCGCACAGCTCCCGCGCCGTGGAGGTGGATTCCGCACCCGCCAGCCAGCTGTTGAGCCCGGAGAGGTTGCTTCCCGGATTGATGGCGCCGACGATTTCGCCGAATTGATATGCCGTGGAGTAGATCCCCACCTCTGCCCCCGCGCTTTGCAGGTACGCCGCCATGCCTTCCAGTTCGGCGGCGTTGGCGGCCTTGTCCCAGAGCCAGCTGTTTCCGGTTTCAACGTCCAGCCACCACGTACGCCGCTCCCCGCCGCCCGCTTCCTTCAGGATCGCCACGTCATTGAGGGCCATGGCGTACCCGTGGACATAGGCGCAGGCCGGCGATGCCGAGCCGTCGCACACTCCGTAGGGGTTCCCGACGTCCTTGCCCTGGTACGTGTTGCCCGCCGGCCACCACAAGGGTTCCACCGGCCCGGTGGCGGCGGTGTTCACGTACACCGCCGCCGGAGTTCCTGCGGTGGCATCGGAGGTGCGCTCCGCCCAGGCCAATTGGGCGGACAGGCAGGGATTGACCGTGTCCGGACGCCCGCCGTTGACCCCCACGATCGCAAAGGCCGGCGGTCCGGGAAGGTCGCCGCCGCATTGCGGCCAGGAGATGTCGTTGCCGAGCGCGGCTCCGTCGGCAGGGGCGGCCCCTGCTGTGACTGCCCCTTGTGCCGGGCCCGCCTGCCAGGCGAACAGCAGGCAGGCGGCAACCATGATTCTTATGGCCCTCACTGATGGCCCCCGTTCCAGTAACTGACAGCAACGGGCCGCACGGCGGCCCAACTGGCAGCAGCCTAGGAGGCCGGGTCCCGCGGGTCATGGGTGGCCGGTACTGCAATTTCAGAGCGGTTCAGAGGACGCGCACCTGCCGAGTACTTGGTTCGGGGCGTATTCCTACTTGGGCGGGAAGGTCCCGGACGGCCGGAATCAGCGCCGGCGGCCCGGCAGGATGCCCGCCACCATGGAGACCAGGGAGATGATGATGGCGGCCAGCACCGCGGTCCAGAAGAAGGAATCAATGGTGAGGTGTACGGGGGTGTAACTGCTGATCCATGCGGTCAGGTAGAGCATGGCGGCGTTGATGACGATGGCGAACAGGCCAAGCGTCAGGATGGTGATGGGCAGGGCCAGGAGCCTTACCAATGGCCGCACGAAGGCGTTGACCACCCCGAAGATGAGGCCGATGAAGAGATAGGCCAGGACAATCCCGATGGTGCCGGTATCCTGCGATATCCCGGACCGTGCCACCGCATCGGACGTCGCGGTGCTTGAGATGTCCATTCCCGGCAGTATCCAACTGGCCACCCAGAGGGCTGCTGCGTTGACGATGACGCGAAGGATGAAGGAACCCATGTCACCATGCTTCCACATGGTCAGGGGCGCCGGCTTGCAGCGCGGGCGTGGATTTCCGGGTTTGCCTCCCGGGTGCCCCCGGCAGCCGCGAAGTAGGCTGGAACCATGACCTCATCTGAGACCAGGGAAGGCGGAATAGCGCCGCGCCCGGTGCTGGACCGGCTGCCCCGTTATGCCGCAGGAAAACCGCCCGCCGCCGTCAGCGGACTGGCCAGCTATAAGTTGTCATCAAACGAGAACCCGCTGCCGCCGATTCCTGCGGTGCTGGAGGCCATTGCCCGGCAGGATGACTTCAACCGGTATCCGGATCCCCTGAGCAGCAAGCTGAGGGCAGCACTTGCCAAATTCCTTGGCGTACCGGCCGAGGACATCGTGACCGGCGCGGGAAGCCTGGGGGCCCTGGGCCAGATCCTTGCGGCCTTTGCCGGTCAGAATGAGGACGGCAAGGCCGACGAGGTGATCTATGCGTGGCGGTCTTTCGAGGCCTACCCCATCAGCGTCGGCCTTGCAGGTGCGGAAAGTGTGCGCATCCCCGTGCTGCCGGACGGCCGGCATGACCTGGACGCCATGGCCGCTGCAGTCACAGCCCGCACCAGGGTCATCATCCTCTGCACGCCCAACAATCCCACCGGGCCCGCCCTCACGGCGGCCGAGACTGAGGCCTTCATCCGGTCCGTTCCCGCCGATGTGGTGGTGGTGATCGACGAGGCCTACCAGGAGTTCGTCAGGGCGGCAGGCGCCGTCGACGGGATCGACCTCTACCGCAAATACCCCAATGTCGTCGTGCTCCGGACGTTCTCCAAGGCCCATGGCCTGGCAGGACTCCGGGTCGGCTACAGCGTGTCCCGTCCCCAGCTGACCCAGTACCTTCGCATCGCAGCAACGCCCTTTGCGGTGTCCCAAATTGCGGAGCGTGCGGCCATTGTTTCACTCGAGAACTATGGCCAGGTTGTGGAAAGGGTACAAAAGCTCGTCGACGAGAGGGAGCGTGTCACCGCTGGCCTGCGGGATCTGGGCTGGGATATTCCCGATGCGCAGGGCAACTTCGTATGGCTGGCCCTCGGCGCCGAAAGTGCTGCGTTTGCGGAGCTGGCAGGCTCGCGTGCCCTCTCCGTGCGGGCGTTTCCCGGCGAAGGTGTAAGGGTAAGTATCGGGGAGGCTGAAGCCAACACGCGTTTCCTCCAGTTGTGTGCCGACTATACAAAGGCACCGGCCAGTTCCTAGCACTTAACAAGTAGCCCTTCCGCTACCTACCGAAGATAAAGTTAGGATCAGTAAGCCAATGTATATGCCGCAAGCGGAATGTATTCCATGTGCGGCATATATCCCAGCGACATTTGCATTGCATCCGGATGCGGCAAGCAAGGAGACGGTATGGGCACTCATCTGCCTTCCACCGAGTTCGACGGAACAGCGGTAGACGACCAGCGGGAAGCCGATGCTGAGGCCGTCTTGGGCGAGCCCGCGGCCCCCATGGTCCAGCTGCTCGGCCCCGATGGGAAGCTCGGCGCCGATCCGGCGTTCAGCAGGTATGCGGACAAGCTCACCCCGGACGCGCTGCGCGGCCTGTACGCCGACATGGCCGCAATCCGCCGGTTCGACGTTGAAGCCACAGCCCTGCAGCGCCAGGGCCAGCTGGCATTGTGGGTGCCGCTCACGGGCCAGGAAGCTGCGCAGATCGGCTCGGGCCGTGCCAGCCAGCCGCAGGACTACATCTTCCCCACGTACCGTGAGCACGGCGTCGCCCTGACCCGCAACGTGGACCTCGCCGAACTCCTGCGCCAGTTCCGCGGAGTCTCCAACGGCGGCTGGAACCCCAAGGACACCAACTTCCACCTGTACACGCTGGTCCTAGCCGCACAGACCCTCCATGCCGTTGGCTATGCGATGGGAATCCAGCGCGACCAGAAGCTCGCCGCCGCAACCGAAGGCGCAGGCAAGGAGCCGGACGCCGCCGTGATCGCCTACTTCGGCGACGGCGCCAGCTCCGAAGGCGACGTCCACGAATCAATGGTGTTCGCCTCCTCCTACAACGCCCCGGTGGTGTTCTTCTGCCAGAACAACCACTGGGCCATTTCCGTGCCCACCAACGTCCAGACCCGGGTCCCGCTCTCCAACCGGGCCAAAGGGTATGGCTTCCCGGGCATCCGGGTGGACGGCAACGACGTGATCGCCGTGCACGCGGTCACCGAGTGGGCGCTGGAGCACGCCCGCCAGGGCAAGGGGCCGGTCCTGATCGAGGCCTTCACATACCGGGTGGGAGCGCATACCACCGCCGACGATCCCACCAAGTACCGCCAGTCTGCCGAAGAGGACGCGTGGCGGGCGAAGGATCCGCTGGCGCGGCTGGAGAAGTACCTGCGCGCCGAGGGCCTGGCGGCTGACGACTTCTTCGCCAAGGTCAGGGCCGACGGCGACGAGCTCGCCTCCTACGTCCGGCGCACCGCCCACGACCTTCAGGACCCGGACATCCGGCAGGCTTTCGCCAACGTCTATGCCGAGGCCCACCCGCTGGTGGCCGAGGAACTGGCGTGGTTCGAGGAATACAGCGCAGGATTTGCCGGCGAGGACGAGTCCGCCGGGCAGGCAGCAAAGGCAGGCCACTGATGACCACCATGACCATCGCGAAGGCCATCAACGAAGGCCTCCGCGCCACGCTGGCGGCCAACCCCAAATCGCTCCTGATGGGCGAGGACATCGGCCCCCTCGGCGGGGTCTACCGGGTAACGGACGGGCTGATCGGCGAATTCGGCCCCGACCGGGTGGTGGACACGCCGCTGGCCGAGTCCGGGATCATCGGCACCGCGATAGGCCTTGCCCTGCGCGGGTACAGCCCGGTATGCGAGATCCAGTTCGACGGCTTCGTTTTCCCCGGCTTCAACCAGATCACCACCCAGCTGGCCAAGATCCATTCGCGCAGCAGCGGCAACCTGAGCGTGCCCGTCGTCATCCGGATCCCCTACGGCGGCGGCATCGGCTCCATCGAGCACCACTCCGAGTCTCCCGAGGCGCTGTTCGCGCACACGGCCGGCCTGCGCATCATCACCCCGTCCAACCCGCATGACGCCTACTGGATGATCCAGCAGGCCGTGGAGTGCAAGGATCCGGTGATCATCTTCGAACCCAAGCGGCGCTATTGGCTCAAGGGCGACGTTGACGTCCAGGCCCCCGGCCCCTCCGCGGACCCCTTCAAGGCCCACGTCCTCCGCGAGGGAACGGACGCCACCGTGGTCGCATATGGCCCCCTGGTGCCCGTTGCCCTGGCGGCCGCGAATGCCGCGGAGGAGGACGGCAGGAGCCTTGAGGTCATCGACCTCCGGTCCATTTCCCCGATCGACTTCGACACCGTCACCGCGTCCGTCCTGAAGACCGGCCGGCTGATCGTCGCGCACGAGGCTCCCACGTTCGGCGGAGTGGGCGGCGAGATCGCCGCCAGGATCAGCGAGCGGGCGTTCCACTCCCTGGAGGCGCCGGTAATCCGCGTCGGCGGTTTCCACATGCCGTACCCCGTTGCCAAGGTGGAGGAAGACTACCTTCCGGACATCGACCGCATCCTGGAGGCGCTGGACCGCGCCCTCTCCTACTGAGGACACCATGACCCTTAACAAGTTCAACCTGCCGGACGTCGGCGAGGGCCTTACCGAGGCTGAAATCGTTTCCTGGAAGGTCAAGCCGGGCGACGCCGTCGCCATTAACGACGTGATCTGCGAGATCGAAACCGCGAAGTCGATCGTGGAACTGCCGTCCCCCTTTGCCGGGACCGTCAGCGAGCTGCTGGTGGCGGAGGGCGTGACCGTTGACGTCGGCACGGCCATCATCAGCGTCAGCGACGAAGTCGCCGGCGACCCCACTCCTGCCGATGTCCGCGCGCCGGAGCCCCCGGCGCAGCCGCTGTACGGCAAGCTCCCGGTGGACGCGGCAGAAGAGCCGACGGCGGCCGGCAGCGGGAGCTCCCCGGCCAATGCTCCCTTGGTGGGCTCCGGACCCAAGGCCGACGCCGTCAAGCGGCGCCCCCGCAAGAACGCACCCGCCGCCTCGGTGACGGTAAACGCTCCCGAAGTTGAGCCGGTGCAGCCGCGGACGCCAGCCGAGGTGACCGGCAGCGAAACTGCCGCCGTGGACAACCGCCCCACCCTTGGCGGCACCATCACGGGCCTGGTCAACCGGGTCCTGGCCAAGCCGCCGGTCCGCAAGATCGCCCGCGACCTCGGCATCGACCTCGCGGATGTGGTGGCCACCGGTTCCCGCGGCGAGGTCACGCGCGAGGACCTGGTCAGCTACCAGGCGCAGCGCGATGCGGAACTGGACAAGGCTGACGGCTTCTGGGGCAAGGCCGGCAAGCCACAGGACCAGCGCATCGAGCGTATCCCGGTCAAGGGTGTCCGCAAGGCCACGGCCAAGGCGATGGTGGAGTCTGCTTTCGCGGCCCCGCACGTCAGCATCTTCGTGGACGTCGACGCCAGCCGCACCATGGAATTCGTCAAGCGGCTCAAGGCCTCCCGCGATTTTGAGGGCATCAGGGTATCCCCGCTCCTCATCCTCGCCAAGGCCGTTATCTGGGCCGCCGCCCGCAACCCCAGCGTGAACGCATCGTGGGTGGACAACGGCGACGGCAGCGCCGAGATCCAGGTCAAGCACTTCATGAACCTGGGCATTGCCGCCGCCACCCCGCGCGGATTGATGGTCCCGAACATCAAGAACGCCCAGGACCTGTCGCTGAAGGAACTGGCCCTGGCGCTGAACAACCTGGCCACCACCGCCCGGGCAGGGAAAACCCAGCCCGCGGAAATGCAGGGCGGCACGCTCACGGTCACCAACATCGGGGCACTGGGCATCGACACGGGAACGCCCATCATCAACCCGGGTGAGGTGGCCATCGTCGCGTTCGGCACCATCAAGCAGAAGCCGTGGGTCCTGGATGGCGAGGTGATTCCGCGCTGGATCACCACGCTGGGCGGATCCTTTGACCACCGTGTGGTGGACGGTGATTTGTCCGCCCGCTTCATGGCCGACGTCGCGGCCATCCTGGAAGAGCCCGCGCTCCTCCTGGACTAGGCCGTGCCCGTCAACACCGTGCCGCTGCGGGCGAAGAACCGCGCGGCCACCTGGATCACGGAGGTGTTCCAGCCGCCGGTGGTGGTCAGCATCCAGCTGTTGATCAGCCCGCTGGCCGAGCCGGGATTTCCGGGAACCATCGGCTACGGTGCACTCGCGGCGTTGTTTGTCTGCGTGCTGCCGCTGGCGGTGCTGCTGGTCCTGGTCCGGCTGGGCAAGGTCACGGACCACCATGTAAGCGACCGCAAGCAGCGCGCGCCCGTGCTCCTGATGGCATTGGCATGCATCGCCGTCGGACTGCTGGTCCTGGCAGCGGCAGGTGCGCCGCACAGCGTGGTTGCCATGGTCCTGGCGGTGGTGGGCGGCGTGGCGGTGTTGGCCGCGGTCAGCCTGTTCTGGAAAATGAGCGGCCATGCCGCTGCCATATCTTGCGCCGCCGTCGTATCGGTGCTGATGCTCGGCGCCGCCTGGGCGCCGTTGCTGGTGCTGGTTCCGGCGGTCTGCTGGTCGCGCGTTGTGCTTCGGGCGCATACGCTGCCCCAGGTGGTGGCCGGTGCACTCTTTGGCGGGGTGGTGATGGCCGGGATCTGGTGGCTGCTGCGGGGCTGGCTGGTGGGCTGAATGCCCGTCCCGGGGTACGGGGAAGTACGGCGCGCGGGCCTAGTAGGCGGCGTAGGCCGTGAAGGCTTCAAGGACGGCCGGGTCGGCGCTGGTGCCGAGGAAGACGGTTGCGGCCGTCATCAGGCCTCCCAACAGGGCTGCTGCACCTGCCCAGGCGCTGAGGAGTTTCCAGTCTTCGCGCAGGACGCTGCGCACGGTCTGCGGCAGCTGCAGTCCGGGGGCGATCAGGTTGGGAGCGCTGTCCAGGCTGCCGTCGTCGAGCAGTGCCACCACCCTGCCGTTGCTGCGGTCCACCCGCATTGAGGAGATGTGGTTCCCGTGGCGGGCCAGGAGGATGTCGTGGCCGACGAGCTGACGGCGCTGCAGAGTAATCAAGGGAGGCCTTTGCTGGAGGTGAATGGACGTGTCCACGCCTTTGGGGGCCTCTCCAATTTTATCGTTGCAGACCGTGCCGGGCCGCCGTTTCGGCGGTGAGAACGGACACCCCCCGCAGCGATGTCCGCCACCACGGGGAGTGTCCGCCGTTACGCTTCAGTCGGCGTCGTAGGTGTTGGCGATGTAGACATCGCAGGGCGCGTTGTGCGCCACGCTGTTGGCCACGCTGCCCAGTACCCGGCCGATTCCGTGCATCCGCCGGTTCCCCACCACGATCATGCGTGCGTCCACGCGCAGGGCCTCCTTGATGAGGGCGTCCGCCGGCCGTCCGCGTGCGGCCGAGTACGTCACCGTGACATCCCGGCCCAGGGATTCCGCCACCGTGCGGGCAACCTGTTCGGCGGCATCGGCGTCGGACACGATCCAGCGGTCGCTGCCGCTGCCGAACACCTCAGTCTTGTCGCTGTCGAACGCGGACACCACGTGCAGCGAGCTGCCCAGCGCCGCGGCCAGGTCCTTTGCCGACTCGGCCGCTTTCTTTGCCGTTGCGCTGCCGTCGACCCCTACAACGATGATTCCACCCATATGCATGCTCCCTTGCTCGGTTTTCGGCACTCGTGAGCCTTACGCTACAGCGCCGCAATCGCTTCCTGAAGCACCGGCGCCAATCGGCGGACGCCTTCCGCGATGGCGTCCGGGGGGACAGCGCTGAAGGCGAGCCGCAGCTTGTTGGACGGCTCGTCCGACGGCGTGAAGGCGGCTCCGGGGATGAACACCACGCCGGCGTCGATCGCCTTGTGCAGCAGCGGGTAGGTGTCCACGCCCTGGGGCAGCGTCACCCAGACGAAGAACCCGCCCTGCGGGCTGGTCCAGGTGGTTCCGGCCGGCATGTATTCCTCGAGGGCGGCCAGCATGGCCCGGCACCGTTCGGCGTAGAGGACCCGGTAGGTTTCGATCTGGCCCTTCCAGTCGTACTCGCGCAGGTACGCGGAGACCAGCATCTGGTTCAGGGCCGGCGGGCAGAGGGTGACGGACTCGGCGGCCAGGTAGTAGCGCCGCTGCAGGTGTTCAGGGACCAGTGCCCAGCCGATCCGCAGGCCCGGGGCGAAGATCTTGGAGAACGAGCCCAGATAGATGACGTCGTCGGGATTGGCGGCGCGCAGGGGTGCCAGCGGTTCGCCCTCGAAGCGGAGGAGGCCGTAGGGGTTGTCCTCGAGCACAAGGATATTCGCCCTGCGGCATATATCCACCACCTGCCGCCGGCGCTCCTTGGCCAGCGTGATGCCGGAGGGGTTGTTGAAGTTGGGAATTGTGTACAGGAACTTGATGCTTTTGCCGGCGAGCTGGAGGGCCGCGATCCGGGCTTCCAGCAGCTCCGGGACCAAGCCGTACTGGTCCATCTCCACCGTTTCAACCTGGACCTGGTAGGCCTCGAACGTATTGAGCGCCCCGACGTAGGTGGGGTCCTCCACCAGGACGACGTCGCCGGGATTGCAGAAGAGCTTGGTGGCCACGTCCTGTGCCGACTGCGAGCCTGCGGTAATCACTACGTTCCGGGGGTTCGCGTCCAGGATGCCCTCCGCGGCCATGACCTCGCAGATTTGTTCCCGGAGCTCCTCCGTGCCCTGGCCCGCCCCGTATTGAAGCGCGGTCAACCCGTCGTTGGCGATGATCGCGGCCGCCGTTTCCGCCAGACGTTCCAGCGGGAGCGACTGCAGGTAGGGGCTGCCGCCGGCCAGCGAGACCAGGCCGGGGCGCAGCGAAATGTCGAAGACATCCCGGACGGCTGACTGGCGGATGTTGGCAGCCCGTTCGGAGAAGAGCTCCTCGTGGCGGTGTGCCGAGGTGGCGGCACGCTCGATCGCATCGATGGCCTCCGCGGGCAGCGTGCCGGCGGACGCGTCAAGTGTTTCGTGGGTCACAGAGCCAGAATACAACCAGCTGTTGCTTGAAAGGCAACAGCTGTTGATTCCTTATTTACGCGCGCGGGATGTGGAACCCCAGGAGACGCCGGTGCCCGGCACGCGTGATGCGTACCGGGCACTGAAAAGGATGCCGGGCCGTCTTATGCCGCCGGGGTGGAGGCGGCGAGGGAGTCGAAGATGCCCTTGATCTGTTCCACGATCTCTGCGTCGTCCTTGGGGTGGACTTCGGCGAAGCGGACCATGGAGCCCGGCACGGCAAGCTTGACGTCCTCCAGGACGCGGGCGCCGGCGATGCCGGCGGCCTTGCGTGCTTCGTCCTGGGCCCAGACGCCGCCGTACTGGCCAAAAGCGGTCCCGACGACGGCGGTCGGCTTGCCTGCCAGCGCGCCGGCGCCGAAGGGGCGGGACAGCCAGTCGATGGCGTTCTTCAGCGTTGCGGGAACGGTGCCGTTGTATTCCGGCGTGACCAGCAGGACACTGTCGGCCTCCTCGGCTGCGGCGCGCAGGGCGGCGGCCGCGGCCGGCACCTCGCCTTCGACGTCGATGTCCTCGTTGTAGAAGGGGATGTTGCCCAGGCTCTCGTGGATCACAACGTCCACCTGCTCCGGTGCGTTGAGTTGGATCGCTTCCGCCAGCTTCTGGTTGGTTGACTCGGCGCGAAGACTGCCGACGAGGGTCAGTACGGTGCTCTTGCTCATGGGAACTCCTGGCTAGGGGCGCGGCGGGGGCCGCGATCGGTCAGAGGGCAGGCTCAGGGGAGCCTTCACCAGACTAAACGGACCGCGGTCCGTTTATATTCCCCATGGCTACACTGTCTTTGTGAGTTCCATCCCAGTGCGGCCGGGTATGACGCCGGTGACGGCCGCGGAACGCAGCGATGCTGCCCGCAACCGGGAGCGCCTCCTGCTCGCTGCCCGCGACCTGATCGAACAGGGGGGCGCCGCGGCGCTCACCATGGACCGCCTGGCGGAACACGCCGGAGTGGGCAAGGGGACGGTCTTCCGGCGTTTTGGGAGCCGCGCGGGACTCATGCTGACGCTGTTGAACGACTCCGAGGCCGCGTTCCAGGCCCGATTCCTGTTTGGGCCGCCGCCCCTGGGGCCGGGCGCCGCGCCCATGGACCGGCTGATTGCTTTCGGTACCGAAAGGATCGCCTATGTGGTCGAGTACGGGGACTTGGTCCTGGCTGCTGGAAACGCCTCCCGGGGCAGGTTCGAAGTTCCGGCGGTGGCCCTCTGGAACCAGCATGTGGAAATGCTGCTGCGCGCCGGTGGCGTCGAGTCCCGGGAGCCGGGGCTGCTGGCCGGTTCCCTGACGGCGACCCTCGACCCTGAGCGGCTCCTGCACCTCATCCGGGAGCACGGCGTCACGAGCGAGCGCCTGGCCGCATCGTGGTCCGAACTTGTCACACGGGTGGCGGGGTCGGCGTAGATTACGCGGAGGAAAGCCCTTTCGTCCAGTCAAGCCAACTTCACAGAACTATTCATAACGATCTGATACGGCCCGCGGTATTTCGGGGGATTACTGCGCTTTCCGGCTGATTGCTTGTGATAGTTTCCTCTGGAATGTGACCCGCAACATAGTCCACCAGGACGTGCCCTAGAGGCGGCGGGAGGCCAGCTATCCGCTGGCCGCAGGTCCCGGGGAGGCCGGCACAACCCGTGCTCGCCCGGGGAAGACGGAAGGATCCAGCAGTGATGGTTGATGTGGGTGGCATGGCATACCAGCGGACACCGGAGTGTTTTTCGATTCACCGCACGGCGGCGCCGCGGAAGAAATAGCGCCCCATGCTCAAATACCTCGCCAAGCGCGGCATTACCTACGTGGTGATGATCTTCCTCACCACGTCCGCCGGCTACTTCCTGGCTGTCAGTTCACTCAAGCCGGCACTCCTCGAGCAGGAACGCATCCCCCGGCCCACCCCCGAACAGGTCGCCAACTCCATGCGGCTCAAGGGCCTGGACCCGGACCTCAGCCCGTGGGAGCGCTACGTTGACTGGATCACCGGCATCATCACCCGGTGGGACTGGGGCCGGAGCCCCAACGGCGCGTACATCAACGCCGAGTTCGGGGACCGCGTCTGGATCTCCACCCGCCTTTTCCTGGCCTCGATCATCCTGACCCTGGTCATTGGCGTCGCCCTGGGCGTGTACTCGGCGGCGCGGCAGTACAAGTTCCAGGACCGGGTCATCACGTCCTACAGCTACCTCGCCTACATCGTGCCCGCACCCATCGCCTACTTCCTGGTGCAGCTGGGTGCCATCAACATCAACGAATCCGTCGGTGACCGGATCTTCTTCGTCACGGGCATCTCAACCCCGGGTGTTGCACCCGGCTGGCCCCAGTTCGCCGACCTGATGGCGCACTACGTGGTGCCCACGGTGGCCATCACCCTCGTGGGCTGGGGCGCCTACCAGATCGCCCAGCGGCAGTACCTGCTGGACAACGTCAACGCCGATTTCGTCCGCACCGCCCGGGCCAAGGGCCTGAGCCGGAACCAGGCGATCGCGCGGCACGCGCTCCGGGTTTCCTTCATTCCGGTGGCCCAGAGCATCGCCTTCACCATTCCGGCCATCTTCGCCGGCGGTTTCTTCGCCGAGAAGATCTTCGCGTGGCCCGGCGTGGGGTCGTGGAGCATTGACGCCATCTCGCTGCAGGACGTCAATGCCGCCACTGCCACGCTCGCTTACGGATCAGTGATCTTCGCCTTGGGCGCCATCCTGGCGGACTTCGCCACCACGCTTGTCGACCCGAGAGTGCGGGTGCAGTAGCCATGACCAACCTGAACGCCGTTGACCCGGCAGCCGTGGCGCAGGACGCGCACCTGGAAAGCGCGGACGTCGTCATTGGCAAGTCCACCATCATCATCCGCCGGTTCCTGCGCAATAAGACTGCCGTGACGGGCTTGGCCATCTTCGTAGCCCTGACCGTCTTCTCGTTCATCGGGGGCTTCTTCACCCAGTGGGACAAGGAAACCATCGACCCCTTCAACATCGGGATGCCGCCCTCCGGCGAGCACTACCTTGGCACCTCGCAGGCGGGGATCGATCTCTACGCCATGACAGTCGAAGGAACCAGGATCTCCATCCTGATCGGCCTGGTGGTGGGCCTGGTGTCGGTGCTGATTGCCGCCGTCTACGGCTGCAGCATGGCCTACTTCGGGGGCAAGGTGGACAAAGTCATGCTGTTCATCCTGGAAGCACTGATCATGATGCCGGCGCTCCTGGTGGTGGCCGTTGCCACCAGCGGGGGCGGGGCGGGACTGAAACGCGACCTGCCGTCCTGGCTGCTGCTGATCATCGTCCTGCTCGTGTTCAGCTGGATGGGAACCGCCAGGCTGATCCGGTCCATGTCCATGTCCCTCATGCAGCGCGACTTCGTCAAGGCGGCCCAGTACATGGGCGTCCCGCCGCGCCGGATCGTTTGGCGGCACCTGGTGCCCAACATCGGCTCGCTGCTGATCCTGGACATCACCCGCGGCGTCACCGCAGCCATCCTGGCCGAGGTCGCCTTCTCCTTCATCGGCATCGGCATCAAAGTCCCCGACGTGAGCCTGGGCGTGCTGATCGGCCAGGCCACCTCCCAGGTCTCAACCTTCCCGTGGATGTTCTGGGTTCCGTTGACCGTGATGTTCCTGCTGACCGGCTCCCTGGCCATGATGAACGACGGCCTGCGCGACGCCTTCGACCCCAGCTCCACTTCCAGCGGCAAAGCCAAAAAAGCCAAAGCCCGGACTATCCGTGCGGAGAAGAAGACGCCATGAGCAGCGAAACCACCACCGGAGCCACGGACCCGTCGCAGTCGACCGTGGAGCGCCTGCACGTGGCAGGGCTGCACGCCCCCGGGGACGCCGTCCTGTCAGTCCGGGACCTGAACGTGCGGTTCAATACCGAAAACGGTGTTGTGCATGCCGTCCGCGGTATCGATTTCGACCTGCTGCCCGGCCGCACCCTGGGAATCGTGGGGGAATCGGGCTCCGGCAAATCGGTCACGTCCCTGGCCATCATGGGCTTGCTCGCGCCGACGGCCGAGGTCACCGGATCTGTTCGGCTCAAGGGCCGGGAGTTGCTCGGGCTGAGCGACAAGGCCATGTGCGAATACCGCGGCAACGAGCTCGCGATGGTCTTCCAGGACCCATTGTCATCCCTCACCCCGGTGTTCACCGTGGGCACCCAGATCATCGAAGCACTCACCATCCACAACCCCACGATGAGCAAGAAGGCCAAGGAAGCCCGCGCCGTCGAACTCCTGGCCATGGTGGGAATCCCCAGCCCCAAGGACCGGCTGAAGGCCTTTCCGCACGAATTCTCCGGCGGCATGCGCCAGCGCGTCATGATCGCGATCGCGATCGCCAACAACCCACGCGTCCTGATCGCGGACGAGCCGACGACGGCGCTGGACGTCACCATCCAGGCCCAGGTCCTCGAGGTGCTGCACAAGGCGCAGGAGGAGACCGGCGCCGCCGTCGTCATGATCACCCACGACCTGGGCGTGGTGGCCGGAATGGCCGACGACATCATGGTCATGTACGCGGGCAAGCCGGTGGAAACCGGGGCCGTGGACCACATCTACTACAACCCGCGGATGCCCTACACCATGGGCCTGCTCGGCGCCGTCCCGCGCGTGGACGTGGCCGAGAAATCCTCGCTCGTGCCCATCGAGGGGATGCCGCCGAACCTCCTGCAGGCCCCCACCGGCTGCTCGTTCGCGCCCCGCTGCCCGCTGGCGTCGGACGCCTGCCTTGACGGCGAACCCGCCCTGGCGCCCGTGGCCGACGACGGACTGCACCGCGCCGCCTGCATCAAGTCCGACTCCCTGGGCGGGACGGTGGACGTGCGCGATGTCTTCGCCGCCCCGCCGGTACCGGTCTCCCGTTTTGACGCCATCCCGCGTGCTGAACGGGCCACCGTCCTGCAACTCACGGACGTCCGCAAGCACTTCCCGCTGACCAGGGGCGCCCTGATCAAGCGCAGGATTGGCACCGTCAAGGCGGTGGACGGCCTGAGCTTCGACATCCGCGAGGGCGAATGCTTCTCCATCGTGGGCGAGTCCGGCTCGGGAAAGACCACCACCCTCCTGGAAATCATGGAATTCCACCCGGACCAGGATGGCGAGGTGGTGATCGGCGGCCTGAGCAACAAGCAGGCGGCCGATGCCAAGACCAAGGGCAGGATGCGCCGCGAACTGCAGATGGTCTTCCAGGACCCCACAGGTGCCCTGGACCCGCGCTTCACGGTCTACGAGGTCCTGGCCGAACCACTGCAGAACGCGGGCATGGACCGGGCGGCCATCAAGAAGCGGATCATGGAGCTGATGAAGCTCGTGGGCCTGCAGCCGGACCACGTCAACCGGTTCCCCAACCAGTTCTCCGGTGGCCAGCGGCAGCGGATCGGGATCGCCCGGGCCCTGGCCGTGAATCCCAAGCTGGTGGTCCTGGATGAACCCGTCTCCGCATTGGACGTATCGGTCCAGGCCGGCGTCATCAACCTCCTGGACCAGCTCCGCGCCGAACTGGGCCTGAGCTACCTGCTGGTGGCCCACGACCTGTCGGTAGTGCGCCACATTTCCAACCGCGTGGCCGTGATGTACCTCGGGAAGATCGTAGAGATCGGGGCTGTGGACCGGGTGTTCGACAACCCCCGCCACCCCTACACCCGTGCCCTCCTGTCCGCCATCCCGGTACCCGATCCGCACCTGGAACGGACCCGCGAACGCATCATCCTCCAAGGCGACCTGCCCTCCCCGCTGCAAGCCCCCAAAGGCTGCAACTTCGCCACCCGCTGCCCGGTCTTCGCCGCGCTGCCGCCCGCGAAGCAGGAAAAATGCCTCACCCTCGAACCGCTCCTGGAAGCCGCGGCACCCTCGGCGGCCGTGCAGGTCCTGCAACAGGCTCCCGTGCCCGTGCCGGACCAGCAGTTCGCCTGCTTCTATCCGGACGGGGAAATTGATGAGGACATGCTGGTGGTCCATGAACCGGCGGACCACCTTGCACCCTAGGATTTTTTCGACCCACCCGCACCACCACTCGCACCAATCGAAGGGAAAACCATGAGGAAACTGAACAGGATCGGCGGGGCAGCAGCCATTGCTGCCGCCCTGACGCTGACGGCCTGCGGAGGTGGCGGTGCCAGCGGCCCCGAAACAGCCAAGGGGCAGGAGGCAGGCAGCGACCTGTCCAAGCTGATCAGCATCAACGAGAAGCCGGCAGCCGACCTCCAGCAGGGCGGCAAGGTCACCCTGCCGCTGGGCAATATCGGCCCGGACTTCAACGGCTTCTCCAACAACGGAAACAGCGCTGACAACTCTGCCCTGCAGATTCCCATGAACCCGGTCGCCATGAACAGCGGCGGCATTGGTGGCTGCTGGAAGGTGGACTTCAAGGGCAAGGTCACCGCAAACCCCGATTTCTGCGAGTCGGTGAAGAGCGAGGTGAAGGACGGCAAGCAGACCATCACCATCGAGGTCAACCCCAAGGCCACGTACAACGACGGCACCCCGATTGACGTCAAGGCCTTCAAGAACACCTGGAATATCCTCAAGAGCGCGGACGCCGGCTACGACATTGTCAGCTCCGGAGCCTACGAATTCGTGGATTCCGTTGAGGCCGGCAGCAGCGACAAGGAAGTCATCGTCAAGACGTCCCGCCCGGTATTCCCGGTCGATTCGCTGTTCTTCGGCCTGATCCACCCCGCCGTGAACACCCCGGAGATCTTCAACGAAGGCTTCAACGGCAACATGCACCCGGAGTGGATGGCGGGGCCGTTCAAGCTGGACCAGTACGACACCGCGGCCAAGACCGTGACCCTGGTTCCGAACGACAAGTGGTGGGGCCAGAAGCCGGTCCTGGCCAACGTGACCTTCCGCCAGCTGGAGACCAGCGCACAGATCGCGGCGTTCAAGAACGGTGAGATCGATGCCATGTCCGCCAACACCATCTCGCTGTACAAGCAGCTGGACGGCACCAAGGATTCAGACATCCGCCGCGGCCAGCGCCTCTTTGCCGGTGGCCTGAACCTCAACGCCCAGCGCATCACCGACGTCAACGTCCGCAAGGCCATCTTCGCCGCCGTGGACCGCGAAGCACTCCGCAAGGTCCGCTTCAACGGCCTGAACTGGGAAGAGCCCAGCTCCGGTTCCATGATGCTGCTGCCGTTCTCCGAGTACTACCAGGACAACTACCCGGTCAAGGAAACCGGCCCCGACGCCGCCAAGAAGGTCCTCACCGACGCCGGCTACACCGCCAACGCCAGTGGCGTCATGGAGAAGGACGGCAAGCCCGCCTCCTTCAAGATCAGCAACTTCGGTGACGATCCCACCACACTGGCCGTGGCCCAGACCCTGCAGAAGCAGCTCCAGGCCGGCGGCATGGATGTGGGCATCGACCAGCGCGCCTCCGCCGACTTCGGCAAGGTCCTGGGCAGCCGCGAGTTCGACCTGAGCATCTCCGGCTACACCGTGGGCCCGGATGCCACCGACGCCGTCAAGCAGTACTACGACTCCAAGGTCAACGAGAACAAGCTGGGCGACGCCGACCTGGACAAGAAGATCGCCGACCTCGCCTCCATCGAGGACAACGCAGCGCGCAACAAGGCTGCCATGGACGTGGAGAAGGAGCACATGGCGAAGTACTACTCCATGGGCGTGGTCTTCAACGGCCCGCAGATCTCCTTCGTCCGCACCGGCCTGGCCAACTACGGCCCGTCGCTCTTCCAGAGCACCTCGCAGGTCCCGGACTGGACCACCATCGGCTGGGAAAAGAAGTAACCCACCGCGGTCCAACCAAAAAGCCGGCACCCCTGGTTCACCAGGGGTGCCGGCCCGTTTAACGCTGCGCGCTCCGCGGTAGCGTAGCTTCCATGACTGGAGCTGAAGGCGACCCCCGCACCATCCGCACCGCCGTCGTCGGCTACGGGCTGGCAGGGAGCGTGTTCCACGCCCCGTTGCTGGCAGCCGACGGCAACTATTCGCTGGACCTCATTGCCACGTCCGACGCCGGGCGGCAGGCGGCTGCCGCATCCCGGCTGCCGGGGGCGGACGTGGTGCGCGACGGCGCCGCTGTCCTTGCGCGGGCAGCTGACCTTGACCTGGTGGTATTGGCGACGCCGCCGGACACGCACTATCCGCTGGCCAAGGCGGCCCTGGAGACCGGGCTGGACGTGGTGGTGGACAAACCGTTCACGGTGACCCGCGCGCAGGGGCAGGACCTGGTTGAGGTGGCCCGGCAGCGGGGCAGGGTATTGACGGTGTTCCACAACCGGCGGTGGGACGGTGATTTCCTGACCCTGCGGAAACTGCTGGCTGCCCGGTCCCTGGGTGAGGTGACACGCTTCGAGTCCCGGTTCGAGCGCTGGCAGCCCACTATCGCCAAGCCGTGGAAAGCACGGGCTACGGCCGCGGACGGGGGAGGGGCACTGTTCGACCTTGGCAGCCACCTGGTGGACCAGGCGCTGCAGTTGTTCGGTCCCGCCACGGTGGCTCACGCCGAGCTGTCGGCGCGCCGGTCCGATGAGCGCGCGGACGATGACGTCTTCCTGGTCCTGCGGCACGAATCGGGCGTCACCAGCCACTTGGTCATGAACATGCTGTGCGCGCAGCAGGAGCCGCGCTTCCGGGTGCTTGGTTCGGTGGGCGGGTACACGAAAAACGGCGTGGACCCCCAGGAGCCCTACCTTGCCGCCGGCGGCAGCCCCCTGGACGCCGCGTACGGGCAGGAAGCGCCCGAGTGGGCGGGGCTGCTGGGCCGTGACGGCCACCTGGACCGACTCCCCACAGAACGGGGGAACTACCCGGAGTTCTACCGGATCCTGGCGGACAAGATCCTCGACGGCGGCGCAGCCTCGTCCCAGCCCCTCCCGGTAAATCCGGAGGATGCCGTGGAGGTCCTGAAAATCATAGAAAAAGCGCGGGAACTGGCCTCATAAGTGCCTTAACGTCGGAACGGCAGCCATCCAGAAAGCGTGCGTCAAAGCGACGAAGGAGCAGCACGCGTTGGATGACTGCCGTTCCGACGGCAACAGGGCCTAGGCCGAAACGAGCTCGTGCCAGTCGGCTACGAGCGGCAGGTTGTGCGCCTCGGACACCGAGTGGTGTGCCACGTGGCCGGCGGCGATGTTGAGGCCGGCGGCCAGTGCGGGGTCGCGGTCGAACGCGGCCTTGACGCCCAGGTTGGCCAGGGACACGGCGTAGCGCAGGGTGACGTTGGTCAGTGCGTACGTGGAGGTGTTGGGCACGGCGCCGGGCATGTTGGCCACGCAGTAGAAGATGGTGTTGTGCACCTTGTAGGTGGGTTCCTGGTGCGTGGTGGGGTGCGTGTCCTCGAAGCAGCCGCCCTGGTCCACGGCGATGTCCACCAGGACAGAACCGGGCTTCATCCGGGCCACGAGGTCGTTGGTGACCAGCTTGGGAGCCTTGGCGCCGGGGATCAGCACCGAACCAATCACGAGGTCGGCGTCCACCACTGACTTTTCGATCTCGTACTTGTTGGAGGCGACCGTCTTCAGCCGGCCCTGGTACTGGGCGTCGAGTTCGCGGAGCCGGTTGATGTTGATGTCCAGGATGGTCACGTCGGCGCCCAGGCCCAGGGCCATGGCGGCGGCGTTGGTTCCGGCCACGCCGGCGCCCAGGACAACCACCTTGGCGGGGCGGACGCCCGGGACGCCGCCCAGCAGCACGCCCTTGCCGCCGGCGGGTGCCATCAGCGAGGTGGCGCCCACCTGGACGGACAGGCGTCCGGCCACCTCGGACATCGGGGCCAGCAGCGGCAGCGTGCGGCCTTCCTGCACGGTCTCGTAGGCGATCGCGGTGACGCCGGAGTTGATGAGTTCCTGCGTCAGTTCCGGCTCTGCCGCGAGGTGCAGGTAGGTGAAGAGGATCAGGCCCTTGCGGAAGCGGTGGTACTCGGCCTTCACCGGTTCCTTGACCTTCATGACCATGTCGGCGCGGGACCAGACGTCGTCCGCCTCGTTGACGATCTCGGCGCCCGCGATCGCGTATTCCTCGTCGGTGATGCCCGAGCCCAGGCCGGCCCCGCGCTCCACCAGGACGGTGTGGCCGTGGGTGCGGAACTCGTGGACGCCGGCAGCGGTGATCGCTACGCGGAATTCGTTGTTCTTGATCTCTTTGGGGACGCCGATGATCATCGTCTGCTCCAAGGTGTGGTCCCGGCGGGCCGGGAAAGTGGAAGGATTTTCGTGTTTCAACGATAAATCCGCCTGTGAGCCAGGCGACATGGGCGGGTGTGAGGCCCGCCGGGGCAGGCGCGTGATTCCGGGGTTTTTGCCGCGCCAGGCTCGACAACTGTCGACTCCTGAAGCGTCAGGTGTCGCCTCGTGTTGGTTCGTGGGTCCGGCTGCGCAGGCAGTAGTGTGAGCCCATGCAGCAGCAGGGTGTGGAGCAACTCGTCGAACAGGTGGCACAGAAGCTTGGCCGCGGCCTATCCCTGGAGGACCTGGACGGCCTGCTGCTTGCCTACAGCTCCAACCAGTCCCACGCAGACCGAGTCCGGGTGAATTTCCTGCTGAGCAAGAAGGTCCCGGCGGATGTCAGCGCCTGGCAGCTCTCCCACGGGATCGCCACCGCCGTCCGGCCGGTGGTCATTCCGGGCAATCCGGACCTGGGCATGCTTGGCCGGGTCTGCGTCCCGCTGATGGTCCGGGGCTTCCGCGTCGGCTATCTGTGGGTGCAGCAGGACTCGGCAGAGGAAAGCCCGACGGCGATCCTCACCCAGTTGCCCGGCGTCAACCATGAGCTCGAGCTGCTTTCGGGGCTCCTGCTCGACTCGAACACGGCGGAATCAGAATTCCGGCGGGGCCGGGAGCGCGAGTTCCTGGCAGCCTGCGCCGGTGAACCCAACGCGGTGGCGGCGGTGGCGGGCTGGAAGGAAGTCCAGGGCCGCGGCCCCTGGCAGATGGTCACCATCCTCGACGCGGACGGCTGGGCCAGCGGGCCGGATCCCATCGCATCGGCCCTGATCCACCGTTCTACGGCGCTGCAGGCAACGGTGGGTGTGGATGCGGCCCTCTTCAGTGCCGGCACCGAAACCCATTCGGTGGTGCTGTTCCGCGAATCGACGGGCAGGGCCAACCACGCCCAGGTGCTGGTGCACTACCAGCTGGAGCTGGCCAAGCGCTCCGGCCGGCCGGTCCACCGGATCATCCTGGGCATCAGCGAGGGGTTCGCCAGGACGCGCCAGCTCGCAGAGGCCTACCGGCAGTCCCGGCTGGCAGCCCAGGCGGCCGCCGTCGACCCGCAGCTGGGCGAACTCGTGGACTGCCGCGCCACCGGCGTCTACCAGCTGCTCGCGTCGGCCGGCGGGGGAGTGGGTGCGTGGGCGGACTCCGGGTCCGTGTACTTCCGGATGCTTGAGGACCACGACCGCAACGGCGAGCTCATCCCCGTCCTGGAGCTGCTGTATGACAATGACGGCTCCGTCCAGGACGTGGCAACCCGGCTCCACTTGCACCGCAGCAGCATCTACAACCGGCTGGGGCGGATCCGTCAACTGCTGGGGGTGGACCCGCTGAAGGGCTTGCCGCGGCTGGAACTGCATGCCGCGCTCAAGATGCGGCGCTGGGCGGCAAGGCCCAGGATCTGACGCCAGGGAATCCCGCTTAGCGGGAGGGTGCCCCGACGAAGGACCGGATGGCCTCCGCAACCTGCCGCGGGCGCACATGCTGGACCACGTGGCCTGCCTGCGGTATTTCCACGAAACTTCCCTGCGGCACGGCCTGGGCGAGCCGGATGCACCACTCCGGCCCGGCCACCTGGTCATGGCTGCCGCGCAGGACCAGGACGGGCACATTGATGCCGGCCAGCCGCCGCTCCGTGGGGTAACCCATCATCACCGGCACTTCAGTGAGATACCAGCGCGGCCCGCAGCGGAAGTAGTCGGTGACCACAATCCAGTTGGATGAGGCACTTTCCCGGAGCAGCGCGTCCAGGAAGAGGGCCACTCCCTGCCGCGGGACGCTCCGGTGCCGGGAATCCACCACGGGTCCCATCAGGACCAGCCGGCGTGCCCGCTCCGGTGCGTAGAGCGCGGCCTCGATGGTGAACTGCACGCCCATCGAGTGTCCGACGAGGATGTAGGAGTCGATGCCGCTTGCCTTCAGTGCCTGGGCGATGAACGCGCCGTAGTCCTCCGCGGAGAGCTGCCTGCCGGGCCGGGGGGTGCCGGCGAAACCCGGCAGGTCAAGGGAGTAGGTGGGGGCGCCGGCCAGTTCGCCGTGCAAACGGCGAAGGTAGCGGTGGGAGACGCCGATGCCGTGAATGAGGACATAGGCCGGTCCGGCCGGGTTGCCTGCAGCGTCCCGCCCGGGTGCGGGCGTACCGTCAGCCCAGAACAACCTCCCCGTCAAACCATTGGCGGCCACCTCCGCAGAGCACAGGCCGGCGTCTTTCCGGCGCAGGCCTTGGGGAAACCGCACTACTCCGCCTCGCCGGCGCGGCCGCCGGCGGCCTTGTCCTGCTTGCGCTTCCGGTCCTCAAGCTTCTGGTGCTCCAGCCACGCAAGGATGTCGGCCTGCCGGATCCTGCGGTGCGAGCCGCGGTACTCCACCGGGATCTCGCCGCGGTCGGTCATGTTGCGCAGGTACGTGTGCGAGATCCCCGCCAGTTCCGCGGCCTGGGAGGTGGTCAGCATTTCCTCCACGCTGCTCACAGTCACCGTTTCGCCGCGGCCCAGCCGTGCCAGGAGATCCACGACGGCGTCCCGTGCCTGCGCGGGCAGGCGGTGGACGGTGCCGTCAACGAAGACGGTGATGTCGTTGCTGTCCTCCAGGGCGCGCGCAAGGCTGCCGGCCTCGCCTGCGGGCAGGCCGGCCGTAACGCGGGGGGCTATCAATGCCATGGACGTAGCCTATCCCGCGCCCGGGTGCCGGCAGGCGAGGCCGGTCTCCGGATCAGAGCCCCAGTTCCTCCAGGACCGGCAGTTTCTCCCGTACCCATGCCCGGGCTTCCGTGGCGCTCGGCGCGGAGAGGGCAAGTTTTGCCAGTTCCTGGGCCTCGGAGAGGGTAACCGTCTTGAGCACGGCGGCCACCGCGGCGAGCGAGCGGGCCGTCATGGACAGGGTGGTCACGCCAAGCCCGGTGAGGACGACGGCGAGGGCGGGGTCCGCGGCAGCCTCACCGCAGACACCCACGGGCTTGTTGTGGCCTTCGGCCCTGGACCCTTCAACCGTGAGCCCGACGAGGCGCAGGACCGCGGGCTGCCACGGGGTGTTCAGGTTGGCCAGGGGGCCGAGCTGGCGGTCGGCGGCCATGGCGTACTGGGTGAGGTCGTTGGTGCCCAGGCTGGCGAAGCCCACTTCGCGGAGGATCGCTTCGGCGGTGAGGGCGGCGGAGGGGACCTCCACCATGACGCCAGGGGTCTTGATGCCGGCGTCCGCGCACATGGAGGCGAAGCGCGCGGCTTCCTCGGCGGTGGAGATCATGGGGGCCATGACCCAGACGTCGGCCTCGGACTGCTGCTGGGCCAGTGCGATGGCTTCCAGCTGCCGGTCCAGGACGCCGGGAGTGGTGAAGTCGGTGCGGTAACCGCGGACCCCCAGGGCCGGGTTGGGTTCCGTGGAGTCGGTCAGGAAGGGCAGGGGCTTGTCGGCGCCGGCGTCCAGCGTGCGCAGGACCACTTTCTTGCCGGGGAACGCGTCGAAGACGCTCTTATAGGCAGCGGCCTGCTCTTCGACGCTGGGTTCTGTGTCGCGTTCCAGGAAACAGAACTCGGTGCGGAACAAGCCCACACCCTGGGCTCCGAGCTTCGCAGCAGCCTCGGCGTCCTTGCCGCCGCCCACGTTGGCGAGCAGCGGCACCTCGTGGCCGTCCGCCGTCGTGCCCTTGCCGTTGAATTCTGCCAGCAGCGACGCCGTGGCAGCCCAGGCCTCGGCTGTCGCCCGGAGGGTCTCGTCCGGTTCCGAGGTGATGTTGCCGGCAGCGCCGTCGACGTACACCTCGGTGCCGTCCGCGAGTTCGTCAACGCCGACGGCGGCAACGACTGCCGGCAGGCCCAGGGACCGGGCGATGATGGCCGTGTGGGACTGCGGGCCACCTCCAGCGGTGACCAGCGCCAGGACCTTGTTGGGGTCCAGCGTGGCGGTGTCGGCCGGCGCCAGGTCCTCGGCCACCAGGACGAATGGGGTGTTGGAGGCGGGGATGCCGGGGGCGGGAACCCCGCGGAGCTCCGCGACGATCCGGGCACGGACGTCCAAGACGTCGGTGGCGCGTTCGGCCATGTAGCCGCCCAGGTTGTGCAGCATCTCGGAAACCGAGGAGCCGGATTCCCAGATGGCGCGTTCAGCGGAGGTCCCGCGCGCCACAAGCTTGGCCGCGCCCTTGATGAGCATGGTGTCCTTGGCCATCAACGCACTGGCTTCCAGGACGGCCTTGCCGTCACCCACGGCATGGGTGGCCCGGTCCTTCAGTTCGTCGTGCACGGCCTGGGCCGCGGCCTTCAGTGCTGCAGTCGCTTCCTCGGCAGTGGTGCCGGCCGCCAGCTGCTCGCCGGCGGGCGGCTCGCTGATTGGTTTGGGCATCTGGCGGATGGTGCCGATGACGCGGCCCGGACTGACGCCTACTCCTGGGAAGTTCTGCACTGAAGGTCCTCATTCTCTGCCGGTAGACAGGCCCGCCAAGGTCTCCGGCGCCGTGCCGGGGCTGCCGGTGGACTGCTACGTCCAGGGCAGGAAACGTGCCTGAAAAAATTGTATGTGATTCAGTTCATATAGCAACGCTATAGGTGCTAGGGTAGCGGTTATGAGTTTGGATGGCCAGCTTCCCCCCAAAATGCGGCTGCTCCGCGCAGCCGCGGAGTTGCTGGCAAATTCCGCGGGAGCGCCGGTGTCCACCCGCCAGATCACCCAGCTGGCGGGCGTTTCGGCGCCCACGCTGTACCACCACTTCGGTGACAAGGAAGGACTGTTCGACGCCGTCGTCGCCGCAGGGTTTGAGGAATATGTCGCGGGCGAAAGGGATTTCGCCCCTTCCGGGCAGCCGCTTGAGGACATCCGGAGAATGTGGGACAACCACGTCCAGTTCGGCCTGAACCAGCCCGAGCTGTACCTGGTGATGTTTGGCAACATCCGCCCGGAGAGCCGGCCCGCCATCGTGGCGGACGCCGAGTCGCTGATGGAGGAGATGCTGAACAAGGCAGCGGCGGCGGGCCAGCTGAACGTCCAGCCCAGGGAAGCGGCCAGGTCCATCCTGGCGGCCAACGTGGGCGTGACGTTGATGCTGATTGCGGAGTCTGCCGCCGAGAGGAACCTCGAATTGTCCACCATGACCCGGGACGCCATGATCTTCGCGGTGTCCGCCGAGCCCGCCAGCGGCCCGGCCGCGGGCAGCACCGGAAAATCCTCGGTGGTGGTGGCAGCGATCGCCCTGAACGCCGCACTTCAGGCCTCGCACTCTGACCAGCTTTCCAGCTCGGAACTCAAGCTCTTCCTCGAATGGCTGCACCGGATCTCCACCAGCACCGCCGGCTAAGCCCCAATCAGCGCATTACCCAGCACTACGTCGTCGTAATCACAAGGACCATCCTGCGGAGCAGCAGGAATGACGGTTAGGAAATCACATGGCAACAGAGACAGTTGCAAAACCCCGCACCAGCGCGCGCGTGCACGTCCAAAAGTTCGGGACATTCCTGTCCGGCATGATCATGCCCAACATCGGTGCGTTCATCGCCTGGGGCATCATCACCGCCCTCTTCATTGAGAAGGGCTGGCTGCCGGTGCCGCAGCTGGGTGGATTCGGCGAGACCGACGGGAAGCCCAACATCGGCCTCGTGGGCCCCATGATCACCTACCTGCTGCCCCTGCTGATCGGCTACACCGGCGGCAAGATGGTCTACGACGTCCGCGGCGGCGTGGTGGGTGCCATTGGCACCATGGGTGTGATCGTCGGTGCCGGCATCCCCATGTTCATCGGCGCCATGATCATGGGCCCGCTGGGCGGCTGGACCATGAAGAAGATCGACATGCTGTGGGAAGGCAAGATCCGCCCCGGCTTCGAGATGCTGGTCAACAACTTCTCCGCCGGCATTTGGGGTGCCTTGCTGGCCCTGCTGGGCTTCTACGGCATATCGCCCCTGGTCACTGCGTTCAGTACTGCTGCGGGCAACTTCGTGCAGTTCCTGGTCCACAACGGCCTCCTGCCGCTGACCAGCATTTTCATCGAGCCGGCCAAGGTCCTGTTCCTGAACAACGCCATCAACCACGGCGTGCTCACCCCCCTGGGCGTCCAGCAGTCGCTGGACCAGGGCAAGTCCATCCTGTTCCTGCTCGAAGCCAACCCCGGCCCCGGCTTGGGTATCCTGCTCGCGTACACGTTCTTCGGCCGTGGTGCCGCCAAGGCGTCGGCCCCCGGCGCAGCCATCATCCAGTTCTTCGGCGGCATCCACGAGATCTACTTCCCGTACGTCCTGATGCGCCCGCTGCTGATCCTCGGCGCCATCGCCGGCGGCATGACCGGCATCGCCACCCTCGCCGTCACCAACTCCGGCCTGGTGGCACCGGCCGCCCCGGGCTCCATCTTCGCCGTGCTGGCCCAGACCTCCCGCGACAGCTACTTCGGTGTGATCCTGTCCGTGGTCCTCGCGGCGGCAGTTTCCTTCCTGGTGTCCTCGGTCATCCTGCGGACCACCAAGCACAGCGATGAGGCGGACCTCGGCGACGCCACCGCCCGCATGGAAGAGATGAAAGGCAAGAAGAGCTCGGTCGCCTCAACCCTCACCGGCGCCGGCGTCGGAACTGCCGCGGGTGCGGCCGCCGGCCGCGGCGGGGTAGGCGTCCTGGCCGGCCCGGTGCGCAACGTGGTGTTCGCCTGCGACGCCGGCATGGGCTCCAGCGCCATGGGAGCCTCGGTGCTGCGGAACAAGATCAAGGCCGCCGGGTTCCCCGACGTCAAGGTCACCAACGCCTCGATCGCCAACCTCACCGACAGCTACGACGTCGTGGTCACCCACCAGGACCTCACCGAGCGTGCCAAGCCCGCGACGTCCAGCGCCGTGCACTACTCCGTGGACAACTTCATGAGCAGCCCGCGGTATGACGAGATTGTTGAACTGGTCCGCGAGAGCAACACCGAGCGCGAAGGCTCGGCCGACGCCGGCGCCACCCACGGTGCGCACGCCGCCGAAGCCCCGGTGGACGCTGCCCCCGCTGCCGCGGCAGGAACCGCCGCTTCCACGGCCGGGACCTCCGAGATCCTGGCACGGGAGAGCGTGGTCCTGACGGGTTCGGCCACCACCCGCGACGCTGCCATTGACGAAGCCGGCAGGCTCCTGCTGGCCCGGGGTGCCGTGGATGAGGGCTACATCGCCGCCATGCACGAGCGTGAGGAATCGGTGTCCACCTACATGGGCAGCTTCCTGGCCATCCCGCACGGCACCAACGCCGCCAAGGACCACATCCGCAAGTCCGCGGTGTCCGTGATCCGCTACCCCGAAGGCATCGACTGGAACGGCAAGGAAGTGAAGTTTGTGGTGGGTGTCGCAGGCATCAACAACGAACACCTGCACATCCTGTCCTCCATCGCCAAGGTCTTCACGAACAAGGAGCAGGTGGCCCGGCTCGAGGCTGCCACGTCCGAGGATGAAGTCCTGGAGCTTTTCGGAAAGGTCAACTCATAGTGAAGGCAGTACATTTTGGCGCCGGCAACATCGGCCGCGGCTTCGTGGGCCTGCTCCTGCACGATGCCGGCTACGAGGTGGTGTTCGCGGACGTGGCCGATGAACTGATCACCCGGCTGGCGGCCGCGGACAGCTATGCGGTCCACGAGGTGGGTGAGAACCCCGCCGTGCGGACCGTGGACAACTTCCGGGCGCTGAATTCCAACACCCAGGAGGCTGAGCTGGTCGCGGAAATCGCGACCGCGGATATCGTCACCACAGCGGTGGGTCCGCACATCCTGAAGTTCGTGGCGCCCGTGATCGCCAAGGGCATCGTCGCCAGGGAGCCCGGCCGGGCTCCCCTGCAGGTGATGGCCTGCGAGAACGCCATCAACGCCACGGACATCCTGGCCAAGGAAGTGGCCGCCCAGCCGGGCGCAGCAGCCGGGGCCCTGGATGGGAAGGTGGTCTTCGCGAACACGGCCGTGGACAGGATCGTGCCCAACCAGGAGCCCGGCCAAGGCCTGGACGTCACCGTGGAAACCTTCTACGAATGGGTCATCGACCGCACCCCGTTGGGTGACTCCGCGCCCGTGATCCCCGGGGCCACCTTCGTGGACGACCTCTCGCCGTACATCGAACGGAAGCTCTTCACCGTGAACACCGGGCACGCCTCCGCCGCCTACCTGGGGTTTGAGGCGGGGCTGGAAAAGATCTCCGACGCCATGGCGGACCAGGATGTGGCGGAAGATGTCCGGGCGGTGCTGGAGGAGACCAAGCAGCTCCTGGTGGCCAAGCACGGGTTCAGCAACGACGAGCAGGAGGCGTATGTCCAGAAGATCCTGGTCCGGTTCTCCAACCCCTACCTGCCGGACACCGTCAACCGGGTGGGCCGCGCCCCGCTGCGGAAGCTGAGCCGCCACGAGAGGTTCATCGGCCCGGCGGCGGAGCTGGCAGAACGCGGCGTGGTGCCGGAGGCCCTGCTGGGCGCGATCGCTGCCGCACTCCGCTTCAACGATCCCGCAGACGCCGAGGCCACCGAACTCGCGGGCATCCTCGGCTCCGCCAGCCCGGCTGATGCCACGGCCAGGATCACCGGACTTGAAGCGGACCACCCGCTGTTCAGCGCCGTCGCCACCCTCGTGGAGGAACGGCAGGCCGAACTGGCAGGCGCCCCCGCCTGACGCGCGCCATCCCAGCGACGCCGGCATCCACTTCATCGCAGGAGTGGGTGCCGGCGTTCGTCCGTCGTGCAATACCCCGGAAACCCCCGCTCATCTCTTGCGTGTTTTCCCGCAACGCCCGCTCACCTTTTGCCCGCTTTCCCCAAACCCCCGCTCAGATCCTGTGCCAAGCTGGGCAGGTGACCGATACCCAACCTGCCGTGACTCCCTTGCTGACCGCCGACGTCGACGGCGGTACGTTCCGCCTCCGCCATGCCACCCCTGCCGACCTCCCGGCCATGGTGCAGCTGCTCGCCGATGACGCCCTGGGCGCCGGCCGCGAGACCGCACAGGACATGGGGCCGTACCAGCGGGCCTTTGACGCGATCGACGCCGACCCCGCCCACCTCTTGATCGTCGGCGAGACCGTGCCGGTGGGGGACCAGGCCGGCCCCGTGGTGGCCACCTTCCAGCTCAGCTTCCTTCCCGGCATCTCCCGGCAGGGTGCCTGGCGTTCGCAGCTCGAGGGCGTCCGCGTTGCCGCGTCCCTTCGCGGGCAGGGCCTGGGGAAGCTGATGGTGGGCTGGGCCGTCGCGGAGTCCCGGCGCCGGGGTTGCACCCTGATGCAGCTGACCACGCACCACAGCCGCACCGCGGCGCACCGGTTCTACGAGCAGCTGGGCTTCGAGGCCAGCCATGTCGGGATGAAGTTGACGCTCTGAGCCTTGACTGTTAGGTGCCCTAAATGTTAGGCTACCTAACGATGAACGACGATAACGCACTCCAGGAACTTGCCAGCGGATTCCGCGAGGCCCTCCGCCACAGCGTCTACCTCGTCCGGCGCCTCGACGCCGACGGTGAACTCAGCGCCGCCCAGCTCAGCACCCTCAAGATGCTGCTTGAGGAGGGCCAGCGCGTCGGCGAGATCGCCCGCAATCTCGGGGTCCGCGTCCCCAGCGCCACCGAGCAGATCATCAAGCTCGAACGCGCCGGGCTGGCCCGCCGTGAACCGGACCCGAACGACTCCCGCGCTGTCAGGGTGATCCTGACCCCCGAGGGCCGGGACGCCGTCGACTCGGCAAACCGGCGCCGCAACCAGGTGATGGCAGGCATCCTGAGCACCCTCAGCGACCAGGACCGCAAAGCCCTGGCTGACGCGCTGCCGGTCATCGACAAAATCAACGCTTCCCTCCAGAACTGAACCAGTGACGAATTTAGGAGTACCCTCCATGGACGGCCAGCTCGCAGAAACCCTGCCGGCACCAGAAAACACCCTGCAGGCTGAAAAGGCCTCATTCCTCAAGCAGCCGAAGGCGGTGTGGGCCACCGCGCTCGCTGCAGTGTTCGCCTTCATGGGCATCGGCCTGGTGGACCCCATCCTCCCCGCCATTGCCACCAACCTGCAGGCGAGCCCCAGCCAGGTCTCGCTGCTCTTCACCAGCTACTTCCTGGTCACTGCACTCGCCATGCTGATCACCGGGTTTGTCTCGTCACGGATCGGCGGCAAAAAGACCCTCCTGATCGGCCTGGCCGTCATCGTCATCTTCTCCTCGCTCTCCGGCCTGTCTGCCAGCGTCAGTGAGCTGGTGGGCTTCCGGGCCGGCTGGGGATTGGGCAACGCCCTGTTCGTGGCCACGGCCCTTGCCGTCATTGTCGGCGTCGCCAGCGGCGGTGCCGGGACCGCGATCATCCTCTACGAAGCCGCCCTGGGCCTGGGCATCTCGCTCGGCCCGCTCCTGGGCGCCCTCCTGGGCGGCTGGCAGTGGCGCGCACCGTTCTTCGGCACCGCCGTCCTCATGGCGGCCGCCTTCATCGCCCTGATCGCCCTGCTGCCCAAGACGCCGCTGCCCGAGCGCAAGGTCCGCCTGCGGGACCCCCTGCTGGCACTGGGCCACAAGGGACTGCGGACGACGGCGGCGAGCGGCCTGTTCTACAACTACGGCTTCTTCACCATCCTGGCTTTCACCCCGTTCATCCTGGGCATGAACGCCTACGGAATCGGCGGCGTCTTCTTCGGCTGGGGCGTGGCCGTGGCTGTGTTCTCCGTCTTCGTGGCACCGCCGCTGCAGGCCCGCTTCGGTGCCGTCAAGGTGCTGACCGGCACGTTGTTCCTGCTCATGCTGGACCTGGCCGGGCTGGGCCTGGCGGCGGGGCACTCGGTGCCGGCCGTCGTCGTCCTGGTGATCGTCGCCGGTGCCCTGCTGGGCGTCAACAACACCATCTACACGGAACTGGCCATGGGTGTTTCCGATTCGCCCCGCCCGGTGGCGTCCTCCGGCTACAACTTCGTCCGCTGGATGGGCGGCGCGCTGGCCCCGTTCGCGGCCGCACAGCTCGGTGAGCACTTTGGCCCGCAGGTTCCGTTCTTTGCCGGCGCGGCGGCCATGGTGGTGGCCATCCTGATCGCCCTCGGCGGCCGGGCCTACCTCTCCTCACACGAACCACACGTGGTGTAAGCGGCCGGCAACAAACAAACCCTCCATCACGCCAGATGATGGAGGGTTTGTTGTTTCCAGCGAAAGCCGGGGCGGGGTTACGAGGCCTTCTTGGAACCCTTGGGCACGAACAGCGTCTCTGCCTGCTCCAGGGACATTCCGTTGGTCTCCGGCACCTTGAACATCACGAAGAAGAAGGAAGCCGCCGCGAACAGCGCGTACATGGCGTACGTCAGGGGCAGCGAGCCTGCGGCCATCACCGGGAAGCTGAGGGTGATGGCGAAGTTGGCCACCCACTGCGCGGCAGCGGCCAGGCCCAGGGCCCGGGCGCGGATCTTGGATGGGAAGATCTCGCCCAGGAGCACCCACACCAGCGGTCCCCAGGACGCGCCGAAGCTGATCACGAACACGTTGGCTGCCACGAGCGCCACCGGTCCCCAGGCGCCCGGCAGGGTGATGTCCTCGCCGCTGCCCGTTGCCGAGGAGAACGCAAGGGCCATGGCGCCCAGGGACACCGCCATTCCCACGGAGCCGGTGAGGAGGATGGGGCGCCGCCCAATACGGTCCACGAGGGCGATGGCCACCAGGGTAACCAGGATGTTGGTGACCGCCGTTGCCACCGAAATGGCCAGCGAGTCCTTTTCCTGGAACCCGACGGCCTTCCACAGGGTGGTGGAGTAGTAGAAGATCACGTTGATGCCCACGAACTGCTGCAGCACGGACAGGATGATGCCCACCCACACCACTGCCTGCAGGCCAAACGCCTTGCCGCGCAGGGAACCCTTTTGGCCGGCCAGCTTGTCTTCCTCGATGGCTTCCCGGATGTCGCGGATGTGCCGGTCGGTGTCCTCGGCGGGCGCAATCGAATCGAAGACCTTCCGTGCCTGGTCCTCCTTGCCCTGGAACACCAGGAAGCGCGGGGATTCAGGCAGCGTGAAGGCCACCCAGCCGTACACGACGGCGGGAACGGCGGCGGCAAGGAACATCCACCGCCAGGCTTCGATACCGAGCCAGAACGACTGGTCCGCGCCGCCGGCCGTCGTGGCCAGGAGCGCATCGGAGAGCAGGGCTGCGAAGATACCGGTGGTGATGGCCAGCTGCTGCAGGGAGGCCAGGCGTCCCCGGACCTTGCGCGGTGAAATCTCGGAAATGTAGGCGGGGGCGATCACGGACGCCAGGCCGATGCCCAGGCCGCCCACCAGGCGCCAGAAGATCAGGTCCCAGACGCCGAAGCAGAAGCCCGTGCCCACGGCGCTGACCAGGAAGAGCAAGGCGCCCAGCTTCATGGCGGGAATGCGGCCGTAGCGGTCCGCCACCTTGCCGGCCAGGAAGGCCCCGGCGGCGCAGCCAAGCAAGGCGATGGCGACGGCGAAGCCGGTCACGGCCTCGGACAGCGCGAATTCTTCCTTCATGGCGTCCACGGCACCGTTGACCACGGACGAATCGAAGCCGAAGAGGAATCCGCCCACCGCCCCCGCGAGCGCCAGCCAGATCACCCGCCGTGGAATCCGGGTGGTTGTCTGCTCCTGTGCAGTGGGCATGGTTCTCCCTGGTGTTGGGGGTTTATGGATGCGGTGCGGACGTCGTCGGCTGCTGTACCGGCCCAAAGGGCCGGCGCACACGCGCTAAACAGTGTGGCACGCCACCGCCGCAGGTTCCACTTGGCGCCCCTTGCCCCACAACTTGCCCCGCAACGAAAAACGACGACGGCGGGTCGTGCCGCCGTCGTCGTTTCTCCGTGCGCTTCCGGGCCTAGTGGGCCGGAATCTGCATGTCGTCCTTGTCCTGCGGCGAGGCCTTCTGGTCCGTCAGCTTCTTCCGCGGCAACGCAAAGCTGATGAGGAACGCCAGGCCCGTCAGGGCAGCAGCGGTCAGCATCACGGTGTCGATCGAGGTGGCGAAGCCTTCGGTGATGGGCCTGGTCAGGGTGGAGTTGGCCGTGTGCAGCCAGCTGGTGTCGTTCAGCGAATCGTTGGAGGCGCCGTTCTTGAAGAAGTCATACAGCTTGGCGTTGGCGGGATCGGACGCGACGGCGGGGTCCTTCAAGACGGCGAGGTAGGCAGGATCCGTGGTGGCGCTCTTCATGCCGTCCGCGATCCGGCTGGCGGCCAGGCTGAAGAGCATGGAGATAAACACGGCGGTACCCACGGCGCCGCCCATGGAGCGGAAGAACGCCGCGGAGGAGGTGCCTACGCCCATGTCGCGCGGCGGAACGGAGGTCTGCATGGCAAGGGTGAGGGGCTGCATGCAAAAGCCCAGGCCCACGCCGAAGAACACGGCGATGAGGCCGGGAACCCACAACCCGGTGTCCACGCCCAGGGAGAAGCCCATCACCAGGGCGGCAGCGGTCAGGATGCCGGTGCCCATGATGGGGAAGATGCGGAACGTTCCGGACGCGGAAATGGTGCGGCCGGCGGTGATGGAACCGAACAGGATGCCCACCGTGAAGGTGATCATCATCAGGCCCGCCTGTGTGGGGGTGAGGCCCTTCACCAGCTGCAGGTACATGGGAAGCATGGCGATGGCGCCGAACATGCCGATGCCGATGATGAAGTTCAGCAGCGAGGACAGCCCGAACGTGACGTTGTGGAAGAGCCGCAGCGGGATCAGGGCGTAGTCGCCGGCGCGCTTCTCGGCGAGCAGGAACCAGGCAATGCCCACGACGCCCAGGCCGTAGCAGAGGAAGGAGTTGACCGAGGCCCAGCCCCAGGAGCGGCCCTGCTCGGCCACCAGCAGGAGCGGAACGATCGCCACCGTGATGGCCGCGGCGCCCCAGTAGTCGATCTTCTGCTTCAGGTGCTTTGCCGGCAGGTGCAGGAACAGGAACACCACCGTCAGGGCGGCAAGGCCGATGGGGATGTTGATGAAGAAGACCCAGCGCCAGCCGTCAAAGCCCAGGATGTTGGCTGATCCGGCGAACGCGCCGCCCACCACAGGGCCGAGAACCGAGGAAATGCCGAAGACGGACATGAAGTAGCCCTGGAACTTGGCACGGTCCTTGAGGGAGACGATGTCGCCGATGATGGTCAGCGCCAGGGCCAGCAGCCCGCCCGCGCCGAGGCCCTGGATGCCGCGGGCAATGGCCAGTTCGGTCATCGAGTGCACCGAGCCCGCGTACAGCGAACCCACCAGGAAGATGGCGATGGCCGTCAGGTACAGCGGCCGGCGGCCGAAGATGTCGCTCAGCTTGCCGTACAGCGGGGTGCTGACGGTGGACGTGATCAGGTACGCGGTGGTGGCCCACGCCTGCAGCGAGAGCCCGTCGAGATCGTTGGCGATGGTGTAGATGGACGTCGAAACGATGGTCTGGTCCAGGGATGCGAGGAACATGCCCAGCATCAGGCCAACCATTACCGTGACGATCTGGCGTTGCGTCAGTGTTTCTCCGGCGCGGGGCGCGGCAGAGGCTTTGGACATGGGGGCTCCAGGGGAAGAAAAGGATATAAGCAGCGATAGTTGCTTTCAGTAACTATCTTACTCGCACTTTTTATTCCCCGCCCTGCCAACTTTCCGCGGTTGCCGTTGCCGGGCGGCGCTCCCTGCCTAGGCCTCCACGAGGATGCCGTCCGGGTCGCACCAGATGGCGGCCCCGGCACGGATGGTCACGCCGTCAATCACCACGTCCACGTCGACCTCCCCGGCGCCGGTCTTCAGGCTCTTCTTCGGGTTGCTGCCGAGTGCCTTGACCCCAAGGTCCAGCCGGGCAAGGGCCTCCCGGTCCCGGATGGCGCCATTGATCACGACGCCTGCCCAGCCGTTCGCCACGGCGCTTTCGGCGAACATGTCCCCCATGAGGGCCGTCCCCAGCGATCCGCCGCCGTCCACCACCAGGACGGCGCCGTTCCCCGGGGATGCGAGCGTCGACTTCACCAGGGCGTTGTCCTGGAAGCACCGGATGGTCCGGGCCGGGCCGTTGAAATGCGTCCGTCCGCCCAGGGACTGGAACTGCAGGGAGATCGATGCCAGTTCGGAGCCGCGTTCGTCATAGAGGTCTGCAGTGTTCACGGGTGGGTTTCCCGCGGGAGTGGGTGCGCTCATCTGTTGCTCCTTGGTCTTCAGTGACGGGGCGCCGGGGCGGGGCCCCGCGGCCAGGTACGGCCCACGATAGTCTGATTCCCACCGCCAACCGGCCGCACCAGGGGGAGCCAAGCCAATGAGTCTGTCCAAGAAGCCTCTGCCGCCGCCCGGCTCCGCACCGGAAAGTGCGACGGCGGCGCTCGCCGAGCCGGTGCAGAAGGTCACCGCTCGGTGGGTCACCGGCCTGGTATTGGTGAACGTCGGCATCAACGCCGCCTTCTTCGGCCCGATCAACGTGTTCATCGGCCAACAGGCCATCAGTATCGACGCGCCCAGCAAGGAAGCCATCCTTTCCTTGGTGACGGCCTGCGGTGCCGCCGTGTCCTTGGTGGCCAACCCGCTTTTCGGCGCCCTCTCGGACCGGACCACCTCGCGCTTTGGCCGCCGTGCCCCGTGGATTTTGGCAGGGGCGGTGCTGGCGACGGCGGCCCTGCTGGCGATGTCGTTTTCCGCCGCCGTGGCGCTCATGGTGCTTTTCTGGTGCCTGGTGCAACTGGGTGCGAACGCCGCCTATGCTGCCATCACCGCCGCCGTCCCGGACCGGGTGCCCGTGGCCCAGCGCGGCGGCGTGGGCGGGCTCGCGGCCATGGGCCAGACCCTGGGCATCCTCACCGGCGCCGTCTTCGGGGCGGTGGTTGCCGGCAACTTCATGGTGGGCTACTGGCTGTGCGCCACGGCCCTCCTGCTGTCCGTCCTGCCGTACCTCTTCCACCGGAACGATCCCGTCCTGCCGGCGTCGGAACTGGAGGCTTTCCGCCCCCGCGTCTTTGCCAAGGGCTTCTGGATCAGCCCGGCGCGGTATCCGGACTTCGCCTGGGCGTGGCTGACGCGGTTCCTGGTGAACGTGGGCAACCAGCTGACCATCGTGTACCTGCTGTTCTTCCTGCGGGACGTGATCGGCTACCCTGACCCGGCCGCGGGGGTACTGGTCCTGACCGGCATCTATGCGGTGATGGTGATGATCACCGCCGTGCTGGCCGGTCCCTGGAGCGACAGGGTGGGCCGGCGGAAGCCGTTCGTCATCGGTTCGTCCGCCACGATCGCCATGGCCGGGGCCATCATGGCGTTCTTCCCGGTGTGGCCGGGCGCCCTCGCGGGGGCAGCGGTCCTGGGCATCGGCTTCGGTGCCTACCTCGCGGTGGACTTCGCTCTGCTGACCCAGGTCCTCCCGTTCGCCGTCAGCCGCGGCAAGGACATGGGCGTCATTAACGTGGCCAACTCCCTGCCCCAGGTGGTCGCCCCGGCCCTGGCGCTGGTGGCCGTGACGTACGCGGGCGGCTACCGGACCTTGTTCCTCACCGCCGCCGTCATCGGGCTTTTGGGCGCTGTTTTCGTCGTCAAGATCAAGGGCGTGGACTGACCCGAAGACGGCCGAAGGTAAGCCCGCTGACCAACCTGCTCGGTGCGGTTGCCGTATAGTTGAACCGGGCTGCAGGGTGGTACGGAAGTGGGGGCACTCCTGGCCGCAGTCCCCTAAAACACAACCCCGGAATGCTGATGCCCGAGACTTTTTCAGACCATCCGCCCATGGCCGCCCGGCCTTCCGCTCCCCGCCAGCGCCTCCGTTACGCGCGGATCCTCGACACCGCCGCAGGGTTTGCCCGCAAGGGACTGGACGCTGTGGAGCTCTCCGAAGTCGCAGAAAAAGCCGACGTCCCGCTGGGGACGCTCTACCGGTATTTCCCGTCTCCCACCCACCTGATGCTCGCGCTCTTCCGGCACCAGCTGGACGAGCTGCAGGCCGGTGCCCGTGGATCATCGCCGCGTTTCCGCGGCCGTGCACTCTCCGGCCTGGTGATGGAGATTTTCCACATGCGCGTCATGCAGCCTGCCGTGGAACAGTGCCTGAGCCGGAGTGTGTACCTGCCGGAGCGGGATACCACGGAGCTCCTGCGCGAGATCGACGCGCTCAGCGAGAAGCTCGTTGCCGGCGCGTGCGGCGATGCGGTGGGCGCGCGGGTCCTCCTGCTGACAGTCACTGGTCTGGTCCAGTCCGTGCGGAACCGCCGGCTTTCCCTCTTCGAAGCCGAGGAAGACCTCAAAAAGGCCTGCGGGCGCTTGTCTCCGGACGCTGAATCCGGATTAACAGTGACCAAATCCGCGTAACTGGTCTAGACCAATAGGCAATTAAATCCGCCATAATGCCGTGATCTAGGTCACTAAATTGCGCGCTTAAACCTTTTGGCACTGCATAAGTGGCTCTTTGAGGTTCAGGCCGGCCATTCGGGGGTGCCTACCATGGTCGCACCGGAGCGGCAGGGCGGAAACACCCCCGGCGTTCCCCTGGACCCGCCACCCTTGGGTTTCCGGTCGCACTACTTTCCCCGCTGGGCCCGGCCGGGTTCCAGCTCCATGTGCCGTGCGCCCACGGCGAGCACCAGGAGACAACGACGTGTCCATTGACGCAGTTACCGCCACCGACAACTCAGCAGCGACGGCCCTGACCGAAGACGAAATCTTCGGCGCCCACCAAGGCGGCAAGCTGTCCGTGACCAGCACCGTTCCGCTCTCCAACAAGCGGGACCTGTCCATCGCCTACACCCCTGGTGTTGCCGAAGTCAGCCGCGCCATCCACGCCAGGCCTGAACTGGCCCGCACCCTCACCTGGGCCGAGCGCCTGGTGGTCGTGGTCAGCGACGGCACGGCCGTCCTGGGCCTGGGCAACATCGGCGCCAGCGCCTCGCTGCCCGTCATGGAAGGCAAATCGGCGCTCTTCAAGACCTTCGGCGACCTCGACTCCATCCCGCTGGTCCTGAACACCACCGACGTGGACGAGATCGTGGAGACCCTGGTCCGGCTGCGCCCCAGCTTCGGCGCCGTCAACCTCGAAGACATCTCGGCGCCGCGCTGCTTTGAACTCGAGGAAAAGCTGATCGAGGCGCTGGACTGCCCCGTCATGCACGATGACCAGCACGGGACCGCCGTCGTGGCCCTGGCAGCCCTCACCAACGCCGCCAAGGTGACCGGCCGGGGCCTGGAAGGCCTCAAGGTGGTGGTGTCCGGTGCCGGTGCCGCCGGGATCGCCGTCGCCGAGATCCTGCTGGCCGCCGGCATCACCGACATCGTCCTGCTGGACTCCCGCGGGGTCATCAACAGCAGCCGCGCCGACCTTGCGGCCGACACCGCCAGCAAGAAGGCGGACATTGCAGCCCGCAGCAACCCCCGCGGCATCACCGGCGGCCCCGCCGAAGCGCTGGCCGGCGCGGACGTGTTCATCGGCGTCTCCTCCTCCAAGCTGGCCGAGGAACACCTGGCCCTGATGAACCAGGACGCCATTGTGTTTGCCCTGTCCAACCCGGACCCCGAAGTCCTGCCCGAGGTAGCCGTGAAGTACGCCGCGGTGGTGGCTACCGGCCGCAGCGACTTCCCGAACCAGATCAACAACGTCCTGGCCTTCCCGGGTATCTTCCGCGGCGCGCTGGACGCCGGCGCACGCCGCATCACGCCGGCCATGAAGCTGGCTGCCGCCCGCGCCATCGCGGAGCTGGCCGCCGAGGACCTGTCGGCCGACTACATCGTGCCCAGCCCGCTGGACCCCCGCGTCGCCCCCGCGGTCACCGCAGCCGTCGCCGCGGCGGTGGAAGCGGAGTAAGCCCCCGCCTGGGGACAGGCAACGACGGCGGTGCCTCCTTCGCGGAAGGAGGCACCGCCGTCGGGCGCTTGAGGAGCGCCCCTAGACTGGGGACCATGACCTCCGAAACCGTGGTGACCATCCTGTGCGGCCTGGGAATCCTGGTGGGCGTGGCCGGCACCATCATCCCCGTCCTTCCCGGCAGCGTCCTGGTAGGCATCAGCCTGCTGGCCTGGGCCATCTGGGGCGGCGCCGGCACCGTGGGGTGGGTGGTTTTCGCGGTGGCCATGATCTTTGTTGCCGCGGGCATGACCGCCGGCGCCGTGCTCACCGGCAGGAAGCTCAAGCAGCACGCCATCCCCAGCCGGAGCGTCGTGGTGGCGCTCGTGGCGGCCGTTGTGGGGATGTTCATCATCCCGGTGCTGGGACTCTTCGTTGGTTTTGCCGCCGGCCTGCTGGTCAGCGAGTTCCTCCGCACCAGGGATTTTCCGACGGCGGCCAGGTCCAGTTGGGCTGCCCTGAAGGCCACCGGCCTGGGGATGCTCGCCGAGTTCGGGCTGGCCTGCCTGGCCGCCAGCACCTGGGTGGTCGGAGTATGGATTGCGGCCGCCGGCCGCTGACCGCCCGGCGGGGCCCCGCCCCTTCCCGGTTAGCATGGAACGATGAGCGCCGGGGACACCGCACCGATCTATTGGGACAGCCGTGACCTCACGCCGTTCGGGCACGCCCAGCTGCGGACGCCGGTCCACGACCTTGCCGGCGGCGTGGGCGGCCTGCTTACCGGCGTGCTGGGCGGACGGAACCCGGCCCTGCTGTCCATCGACGGCGAGGTTCCTCGGCTTAAGCGGTTGCCGTCAAAGCCCGCCAGGGCCGTCCACGAGGCGGTCTTCTCCAGCCGCGAACCCGAGCGGCTGATCTACCTGGCGCGGACCTACCCCGGCTGGGCCGGGCTGTGCTACCTCATGGCAGGCCTCCTCGAGTACAAACACGGCGGCTACCTCCGTGCCTCCGAACTCCTGCAGCGCGGGCTCACCACCCGGAACGATGAGGAGGCCAACCGGTACTCCTCCACCTACCTCACCAGGATCATCACCCGGATCGAACTGGCTGAACGGGTGGAAATCCCGGTGCTGTTCAGCGAGGAGTCGGTGTTCCTGGCCCTGGCCCATTCGTTGCGCGAGACAGGCCGCACGGAAGCTGCCCTGGACGCCCTCTCGGGGTTGCCGCCGTCACTCCCCATGGCCTTGGCCCGCTGCTCGCTGGCCCTGGACCTTGGCCGGAGCCGCACTGTCATCGACTGGACGGAGGGCTTGCTGAACGCCGACGACCTCTCTGCTGCCCTGCTCCTGGTCCGAGCCCGGGCGCTGCGCCGGGAAGGTCGGCTGGACGCGGCGCAGCAGGCCATCGCCGAGGTCCTGCGCCGCCGCAAGACCCACCTGGCACTCCGCAACGACGCCCTGACAGACCGTGCGCTGCTGGTCTTGGAGTCAAGCCGGCGGTCCCTGAACCCGCGCGACTGGGGACGCCGGCGCGCGGACCCGGAGCCGCAACGGGAAATCGGGGCGCCGGTGCCCATACGCAAGGACGAGGAAATGCGGCGGATGTGGGAGCAGGACTGGAAGGAACTCAGCGGTGACTAGGCGCGGCCGGCAAGGAACGGCACCACCTGCTCGCCGAGCAGGACGGTCCCCAAAGCAACCATGATGATGCCGCTGGCAAGGGTCACCACGCGCGCAGCCCCGGGCCGGCTCTGCAAGAGCGTCCTCGAGAGCAGTGCCACCGCCGTGTAGACCAGTCCCGCCAGGGCCACGAACGTCATACCCAGCAGCCCCGACTGCACCGGCACCGGCAGGGAGGCGTCCGCGCTGACGAACTGCGGAATCAGCGCCACATAGAACAGCAGCCCCTTGGGGTTGATCCCGCTGGTTCCCATGCCCTGCAGGAAGGTACGGAGCTGCGTTCGGGAGCCGCCTGCCGCCGCGGCACCAAAGCTTGCACCCCGCCAGGACCGGAGGGTCCCAATGCCGAGCCAGAGAAGGTAGGCCGCACCGGCCAGGGTGATCCAGCCCAGGAGGCCGGGCATGCCGGCCAACAGCGCCGCTAGGCCCGCCACCAGCAGGACCGTGTGGAGGACGTAGCCGCCGCAAAGCCCCGCCACCGCCGGCACGAAACTGCGCTGCCGGAGGCCGGCGGCAATGGTGTAGGCCCAATCCACTCCCGGCGTGCAGGCCAAAGCGGCGGCCACCACGATGAAGGCCAGGAACAGCTGGGGATTCACGGGGTTCTCCTGTCGACGGTCTCTCAGGAGCAACCATAGGGAGAATCACGCCATAAGTGCTGTCCGGTTTTCGCCCGCCTCGCGGTACAGGCAGTATGTTTATTGCGTGATAGACGGCATTGACAGGAATATTTTGCGCTACCTCCAGGAGGATGGCCGGATGACTGCCACGGCGCTCGCCGCAAAGGTGGGGCTGACGGTGGCGCCCTGCCACCGCCGGCTGCGTGACCTGGAGCAGTCCGGCGTGATCCGCGGCTACAAGGCGGACATTGATCCGGCGGCGGTCGGCCTGGGTTTCGAGGCGATCGTGTTCGTCACCCTGCGCCAGGTGGACCGTCCCACCATGGAAATCTTCGAGAACCGGGTGGCGGACAATCCCAACATCGTGGAGGCGCAGCGGTTGTTCGGCTCGCCCGACTACCTGCTGAAGATCATCGCCGCAGACCTGCCCGCCTACCAGCGTTTTTACGACACCGAACTGACATCGCTTCCCGGGGTGGAGCGGTTGACGTCCACCCTCGTGATGAAGAACCTCAAGTCCAACGCCGGTCCGCCCGTGTAGGAAGGCTAGGTCAGCGGGTTGACGTGGACGATGATGACCTGGACGTCCTTTGAGCCGTCGTAGCGGAGGTCGTAGTTCACTTCAAGTCCCGTGCTGGTGCCGGACGTGATGGAGAAATTGCTCTTGGTGCCCGGATTGCTTTCCATGCTGCTGATCCACCTCTCCGCGGCGGCAGAGTCCACCCCATACTTCTCAACCCCGTCCCGGATCAGGCCGGTGTACTCCTCCAGCGACCCTGCAGTCAGGAAATAGGTCACCTCGCGGAAATCGGGCTCCTGTTCCGTGGTGCTGAAGCGGATGCGGTCTGTTTCGGCCTGCACGTCTCCGGTGGGACCGGCAATGGTCAGGGAAATCTTGCCGAGGTCGCGGGTGTTGATCTCCGGGCCAAAGCTGTCGTCGGTCAGCCTCACCGACGCTTTTTGCAGCCTGCCCGAGCGCATGTCCAGGCGGGCCGTCCTCGTCTCGCGGATGGCATCCACGCCGGCGGCGTCAAGGGTGGAAAATTCGGAAGTGTGCACGGTGCTCCCTGCGGAAGGTGATGAGGCGGACGGCGGAGTGGAGGTCGGGGCGGCGGGCGCGCAGCCCGCCAGTGCAGCAGCGGCCAGGAGGACCAGGACGACGCCGGCACGCGGCCGCAGTGCGCGGCCGGCAGAAAGAAAGGGCGTCATCACTGGTGCACCTCGGCTCCGAAACCATCAAGGAAGCGGCCCATGATGGCAGGGATGTTGTTGGTGGGCCGGTACTGGTCCACCCGGGCATCGAAGTCGGATCCGATGATCCCGGCCGCGCGGGCCGGATCTGTTGCCAACAGATGCTGATAGGCAGGCAGCGTGTCCTGCTTGATGAGGTTCCAGCGCTGGTCCGCGTTGGCGATGTTGCCGTCCGGGAAGCCGGTGGTGAAATCGGTACGGAACTGGGCCGGGTTGTCCCAGTTGGTGAACGGGATGTTCTGCGGGCCGGGACTTTCCACGCTGAAGCTGTAAGGAAATACCTCCGGATAGCTCCTGGCGCCCGGGATGGAGGGTTCGCCGGCGAGGGTCACCATGTATGTCACGGCTTCACCGCCGGGGTGGCTGCGCATGGCGTCGTAGTCGTCCGCGATGATGTCGTTCTGCTCGCGGTAAAGCAGGGCCGTATTGCCCTTCCGAACTTCATCCGGAATGCCGGAGTCCACCTGGGCCCATGCACGCGCCGTCTCGGGATCGATGGCGCCTGAGTCGCGGAGCCGGTTGATTTCTTCGATGCCGCCGTTGAGGTAGGCCTGGTGCTGGCGGCCCTGGTCCAGGAAGATTTCCTTGTTCATGTCCAGCATGCTGGTCTCATAGAAGCGGATCTCACTATCGGTCATGCCCGCCAGTTGCTCCAGTTGGTCCAGGACCGGCAGGGGAACATCGGAGGCCGGGTTGTCCGCGATCTGGCGGGCCAAGTCCCGCAGCATGGCCATGTCCCGGAAACCGCCGGCGAACGATGGCCCGATCATGTTGGCCATTCCAGCCCACTGGAGGTCGGGGTTCGCGAGGTAGGCCTGTCCGTAGTAGTCGTAGACGCTGCGGATGGTATTCCAGTTGTATTCGGTCCCCTTGGAGGTGTCCCAGGTGGAGGGATCGATCCCCATCTGCAGCATCGCCTGGTTGTTCCAGTACGAGCTGAGGAAGTCCGCATATTCCGGGGACTTCTTCTCGATCAGCCCGGAATCTGCGGCGGCGTCCATTGCTGCCTTGGCTGCCTCCGGGTTGGCCAGGGCCCACTGGCGGAACTCCGCGCCCTGCAGGTACTGCAGCCGCTCCGAGGGGGACATGCCGGTCAGCAGATCCGTCAGTTCCTGCGCAGTACCGCCACCGGACGCGCCCGAGCCTCCTGTTCCCGTCCCGCCGGAACCGCCGGCACTGGCTTTCTCCTGCTCGTCCGCGTTGGCCAGCAATGCTTTGGACGCCGATTCCAGCCCTGCGGTGGCAGACCTCAGCAACCTGGCGTGGGAGGAGGTCCACTCGCTGCGGAACCTGTCGCCGTCGTGCCCCTTCCACAGCCCTGAAGCGATGCTGCTGGAGAGCTGCTGGCCCAGGGACTCAAGCCGGCTCGCACTCCTGGACAGGTCCTTGGCAAGCTGCCGGAGCTGTGCCACATCACCGCCGTAAAAATTTCCCGCCATATTTTCCCCCTGTTGGATCCCGTGCCAGCCTAGCCGCAGCCGCCGACCGGCGGCGATGGGGAGAGCTTCCCTGTGGGCGCCAGGCTACCCCTGCCCTTCCTGCAGGAGCCCGGTGGTCCGGTACGGGATGACCTCGCGCAGGAACATGCTCGTTGAGGTGCGGACAATGCCCGGGCAGAGGCGGATCTCCTCGGAGACCCGGTAGAGATCGTCGGGGCTTTTGGCCACCACGCGGATCAGCAGGTCAGTGTCCCCCGCGGGGGCATGGCATTCCAGGACTTCGGGGATCTTGCGCAGCGCAGCGATCGCCTCGTTAAGGTGGCTTTGGTCCAGTTCTGCGCTGACAGCTGCGGCCACGCCACGGCCGAGCGCGGAGGGCAGGACCCGGCTGCTGTTGGGGCGGAGGGCGCCCGAAGCAGCCATCCGCTCCAGGCGCGACTGGACGGTGCCGCGGGCAAGGCCCAGTTTCTGGGCAAGCACCATGATGGGCACCCGTGGATCGTTATCAAGCGCGGCCAGGATGCGCCGGTCGGTCGAATCGAGTTCCTGCAATCTGACCACTTCCTGCTTTGCTGTGCATCATCAATTAGTCATTCTGACCAGTCCGAGTGACCTCGGTTGCGCCTACTGTAGGGCATCTGCTGAAATCATGGCAATAAGGGATGCAGGCTACCGCCGCAGTCCCGCAGGCTACAGGATCCCCGGCACACCACCCGGTCCCTAGACCAAGCTTCCCGCAAGGACGCTGCCGCAGATTGACTCTTGTTCACACCAATGTCATTCCGCATCACACGGCAAGAGCCCCTGAGCTACCGACGTCGGCATTCCCCGAAGTCATCGGTAGCTGAGGGGCTCTTGTGCTGTTCCGTTTAAGGTGGATTTATGACCTCCGCCGGACGTTTCGCCCCCAGTCCCTCCGGTGACCTGCACGTCGGAAACCTGCGGACCGCCATCCTCGCCTGGCTCTTTGCCCGATCCACGGGACGGGCGTTCCTCCTGCGGGTGGAGGACCTGGACCGCGCCCGCGCCGGATCAGAGGCGGGACAGCTGCGGGACCTCCAGGCCGTCGGCGTGACCTGGGACGGCGACGTGGTGCGGCAGACGACACGCGGGCCCCTCTACGCCCGGGCCATTGCCGGCCTGGAACAGGCGGGGCTCACCTACGAGTGCTTCTGCACGCGCCGGGAAATCCAGGAAGCAGCCTCCGCGCCGCACGCTCCCCAAGGCGCCTACCCGGGGACCTGCCGGAACCTGGGCCGGGCGGAGCTGGAGTTCAAGCGCTCCACCCGGCCCGCGGCCCTCCGGCTGCGGGCGGACGTCACCGAATTCACGGTCCATGACACCCTGCACGGCAAGTTCACCGGGATGGTGGACGACCTGGTGCTGCGCCGCAATGACGGTGTCACCGCGTACAACCTCGCGGTGGTGGTGGACGATGCCGCGCAGGGCATAGACCAGGTGGTCCGGGGTGGGGACCTCCTGCCGTCCACGCCACGCCAGGCGTATCTCGCGTCCCTGCTGAATATTCCCGTACCGGAATATGCGCATGTGCCCCTCGTGGTAAACGTCGACGGCGCCCGGCTGGCGAAGCGCGACGGCGCCGTGACCCTGGCGGACCTGGCAACGGCCGGAGCGGACCCAACCCGGGTCCGCGACGCCATCCTTGAGTCCGTGGGCCTTCCGCCCGGTTCGTTGGACCATGCCCTGGAGTCCTTTGACCCCAGCTCGCTCCCCATGGAGCCATGGACGTGGCCGGGCGTGCCCGGGGCGGGCGCGTAGGCTGGAACCATGCCAGAAACAGGAACCGCGGACGCGAGCCTCCACGGGCCGCGATTCACGGTGGAGACTGCCAAGGTCCTCGCCGAAGTTGCCCACAACCGCCAAAAGGACAAACTCAAGCGGCCGTACCGCGAGCATGTCCTGGCCGTCGGCGACGCCCTTGCGGACTTCGACGACGACGTCCGGATTGCCGGCTACCTGCATGACATTGCCGAAGACACCCCGATGACCCGGCAGGCTCTGCTGGACATGGGGGTTTCCGAGCGCGCCGTCGACATCATTGAACGGGTCACCAACCGGCTGCACAGCAACCCCGATGACTACCTGGCCGGTATCCATGAGATAGCCGAGGACCATGACGCCGCCCTGGTCAAGATCGCCGACAACGCGCACAACTCACTGCCCGAACGCGTCCAGGCACTGGCCGAAAAATGGCCCGACAAGCCGCCCGTCACCAAATACCGGGACGCCCGGCCGGTGCTTTACGCGGCCGTTGACGTGGAGGAGATCCGCAAGATCCTGGCCCGCGTCAACCCGTGGCTGCTGGAGGAATTCGACGCACAGTTGGACGAGGCCGATGACACCGACTACGAAAACCTCCGGTACGACGACGCCCCCGGGGACTAGACCCGCCCCAGCGCGTCGATGTCCTCAAGGAAATCCGCCTGCACTTCGGCGCTGACGGTGGTGCGCGTTTCACCGATCGCATCCAGGTAATCCTGGGTGGACGGGCCCTTCCGCACCGCCTCGCGCACAGAAGCGTCACCGCCCGATGCCAGCCCGCCGTCGTCGTACACTGCCTTTTCCAAAGCCCGCTGGGAAGCGCTGCGGGCAGCGTACTCGATGTCCGCCGGCGAAAACCCTTCGGTGCGTTCTACCAGCAGTTCCACGTCCACGGCGTCCACCACGGCCGCGGGGATGAACCGCTGCCACATCGCCCCGCGTGCCTGCCGGTCCGGCAATCCGATGGGAATCACGTAGTCGAACCTGCCGTGGCGCAGGAAGGCGGAGTCCAGCGCCCGGATGAAATTGGTGGCGCAGACCAGGAGCCGGCCGGGCTGCTCGCGGAACGCGGGGATGATCTTCAGCAGTTCATTGGTGACGCCCTGCAGCGGCGACGGCGGGTCCCCTGCGCGCTGGGAGGCGATCTCCTCCACCTCGTCGATGAACACCACGGCGTGCTCCAGCTCCGCGATCTCCAGGAAAGTCTCCCGCAGGGCACCGGCCAGGCCTTGCGGGTCCCCGGCCAGGCGGGACGGGAACACCTCCACGAACGGCCACTCCAACCGGGACGCGATGGCCTTGGCGAAAGTGGTCTTGCCGGTACCCGGCGGACCAAACAGGACGACGGCGCGCGGCGGCACCACGCCGAACTCATCGGCCAAGTCCGCCTCGGCGAGCGGCAGCACCAGGCGCCGCTCCAGCAGTTCCTTCTCCTTGCGCATGCCCGCAACGTTTTCCCACAGGTCGCGGGCCAGGACGCGGCCGCCCAGCTGGCCCAGGGCCCCCAGTTCCTGGCGCTGCACCGGAATGGTGCGCTCGAAGTACCGCAGGTTCTTCTTCAGCGCAAAGCCCCTGCCCAGGAAGGCCTCCACCCGCGTTTCGGACTCCGGCATCAGCGCTGAGAGCTTGTTCAGCCCGTGCGGGGCCATCCGGCTCTCGACGGCGGCCAGCAGCGAGGTGCCGATGCCGCGGCCCCGGTATTCGGGGAGGGTGGCCAGGAACACGATCCACCCTTGGTCGTGCGCGGCGCGTCCGACCGCGGCGCCCACCACCTGGTCGCCCTGAACCGCCACCACCGCGTGGTCCTTCTCGCAGGACGCGAGGACCTCGGAGAGCGCATACACAGGTTCGACGTTGTTCGCCTTCAGGGTCTCCCAAAGGTGTAGGATCCCGTCGAGGTCCGCTGAGTGGAAATCCCTGATCCGCCAGTTGGTCATGGGTTGCTCCTGTTGGTTCGTCGTTGAGCCAGTGTGGACATCTCAGGTGAGCATATGCGAACCGCGCAGCGGACGGGGTTGCGGCCGGCGTTGCATGACGCCGGCCGCCCGTCCCCGTGGCCCCGCTCAGATCCCCAGCCTGTCCATCGTGTTCCGCAAGGTGTCAGCGGAAACCTGCAGGGCCGCCAGTTCGCCGCCGTCCATGGGTGTGTCCAGGACCCGGTGCACCCCGCCGCGGCCCACCACGCTGGGAAGTGACAGCGCCACTCCCGAGATTCCGTACTGCCCGGACAACACCGTGGAGACGGGGAGGACGGCATTGTCATCGCGCAGCAGCGCCTCCACGATGCGGGCGCCGGAGAGGCCGATGGCATAGTTGGTGGCCCCCTTGCCGGCGATGACCTTGTACGCGGCCTGCACCACGTCCCGGGCCGTGGCGGCCAGGTTCTCGGAGGTGAAGACCCGCCCGCCGCCGTCCGTCCAGTCGCGGATCGGGACAGGCCCGATCGTGGCCCCGGACCACAGCGGAAATTCGGTGTCGCCGTGTTCGCCCACCATGCTGGCATGCACGCTGGTGACGGAGACACCTGCACTCCGGGCCAGCAGCCAGCGCAGCCGGGAGGTGTCCAGGACGGTGCCGGAAGAGAAGATCCGCTCCGGTGGCAGCCCGGAGATGCGCTGGGCCGCGACCGTCAGGACGTCGCACGGGTTGGTGACCAGGACGTAGACGGCGTCCGGCGCCCGCTCCAGGAGCTGCGGCATCAGCTGTTCAAGGATCCGAACGTTGGTGCCGGCCAGGTCCAGGCGGCTCTGCCCCGGGTTCTGCTTGGCACCCGCGGTAATCACCACGACGTCGGCACCCTCCGTGACGGCGATGTCCCCGCCGCCGGCCACCGTCGCGGACGCCGCGGCGAACTGGCTGCCATGGGCAAGGTCCAGGGCCTCCGCTTCGGCCTTGGGCGCATTGACGTCGAACAGGGCGATACTGCTTGCCGAGCCACGGATCAGCGCGGCGTAGGCCAGCGACGTGCCTACGCTCCCGGCCCCCACTACGGCGAGTTTGGATCCACCAGGCATGGTGCCCTTCCTTTCGGAATCGTTGAGTGTGTCCTACCCGAAGAGTAGCGTGGCCACCATCACACGAACCCCCACTAAGGAGCCACCATGCCACATTTCGGACGCCGGCTCGCTGCTGTGACGGCGGCGCTGGCCATCGGCGTGACCACCGGGGCCATCAGTCCCGCTGCAGCGGACCCCCGGCAGACCGACAAGAGTCCCACGGCCACCGGGTACGGCGGCGCGGTCAGCACGGTGGACCCGGAAGCGTCGGCAGCGGCCATCGAAGTCCTCCGGAAGGGCGGGAACGCCGTGGACGCCGCGGTTGCCGCCGCAGCCACGCTGGGCGTCACCGAACCCTACAGCGCCGGCATCGGCGGGGGCGGCTATTTTGTCTACTACGACGCCAAGTCCGGAAAGGTCAGCACCATTGACGGCCGCGAGACTGCGCCGGCCGGAATCAAGCCGGATGCCTTCATCAATCCCGCTACCGGCAAGCCCTACCCGTTCACCCCGGAACTGGTCACCAGCGGCGTCTCCGTGGGCGTGCCCGGCACCCCGGCCACATGGGAACGTGCGCTGGACCGCTGGGGCAGCATCAGCCTGGGGGAGGCACTGAAACCGGCCATCAAGGTGGCGGACCGAGGTTTCGTGGTGGATGAGACCTTCCGCAACCAGACCCAGGACAACCAGACGCGGTTCGCGGCGTTCACCTCCACCAAGGACCTGTACCTCCAGGGCGGCAAGCTGCCGGAGGTGGGATCGGTCTTCAAGAACCACGACCTCGCGGACACCTACCGGCTGCTGGCACGCAACGGAATGGACGCGTTCTACAACGGTCCGCTCGCCGAAGAGATCGCCAACACCGTCCAGAATCCGCCCAAGTCCCCGGACACCAAGCTCCCCGTTCCCGTTGGCTCCATGACGGCGGAGGACCTGGAAAACTACCGGGCCGTGGACCAGGACCCCACCCACGTGAACTACCGCGGCTATGACGTCTATGGCATGGCACCTTCCAGCAGCGGCGGCACCACCGTCGGGGAGTCCCTGAACATCCTGGACGTCTTCGACCTGCCGGCCTTGAAGGCAGACCAGCCTGCCGTCCTGCACCACTACCTCGAAGCCAGTGCCCTCGCGTTTGCCGACCGCGGGAAGTACGTCGGCGATCCTGCCTTCGTGAAAGTCCCCACGAAGGCCCTGACTGATCCCGTCTTCGGCAAGGAACGCGCCTGCGAGCTGGACCCAACCCATGCCGCAACCAAGCCGGTCCTGCCCGGCGACGTGACCTCCTACGACGGCGCCTGCCCGGCCGGCCCGGCTGCTGCCGCCGAGGAGAAGGACACCGAAAACATCTCCACCACCAACATGACTGTCTCCGATAAGTGGGGGAACGTGGTGGAGTACACGCTGACCATCGAACAGACCGGCGGGTCCGGCATGGTGGTCCCCGGCCGCGGCTTCCTGCTGAACAACGAGCTCACGGACTTCTCCACGGTGTACAGCGCCACCGATCCCAACCGGATTGAGCCGGGCAAACGGCCGCGGTCCTCGATGTCGCCCACCATCCTGCTGGAGGACGGCAAGCCGTTCCTGGCCCTGGGCTCCCCGGGTGGCTCCACCATCATCACCACGGTGCTACAGACCCTGGTGAACAAGATCGACTTGGGTATGAGCACCCCGGACGCCATCGCCGCGCCGCGTGCGTCGCAACGGAACACGGCCAGCGTCACGGCCGAGCCTGCCTTCATCGACAAGTACGGGGCAGCCCTGACCTCGCGATTCGGCCACACGCTGACCCCGTCCGGCGACTCCTTCACCTCCGCCTCGGAGATCGGGGCGGCCACCGCCATCGAATTCCTGAAGGACGGCCGGACCCTCGCCGCCGCGGAGCCGGTCAGGCGCGGCGGCGGCTCGGCCATGGTGGTCAAACCGTCACAGTAGGAGGACCACCGCATTAAGCGCCCGACGGCGGCACCCGGGTTCCGGAATTCCAGAACCCAGGTGCCGCCGTCGGCGGTTAAGCCCGAAGGCCGTTACTTCTTGAAGGTATCCGCCGGCGCGTTGGCGATGACGGGGGAGGT
>NZ_QEHL01000034.1:0-57382 GCF_003116525.1 Pseudarthrobacter sp. AG30
AAGAGGCAAGATAACAGGGGCATTTGGCGGGTCCGGGAGGATGACCTGGCGGCGTACATTGATGCCGCCTATGAGAAGACAGCGGAACGCATCGCCTCCGGCCAGGTTCCCGATACGGAGGCTGCCGCGGAGGACTGATCCGCGAACGATGAGAACGGTGAAGGCCGGCATCCCTGACGGGTTGCCGGCCTTCTGTTCGTTCCGGTCAGGTCGCCCTTGTCGTGAACCCTTGTGCCGCGGCTGGTGCCATTGCTTGGAACACGCGGGCCTACGGAAGTTGGTGGTGATTAGCGCCGCCCTGCAGCTTGTGGTTGTCACCGCCCTGTACCGGCCCGGGAAGCCCCCTTGCGCCTTAGCAGCCAGCCCCTGGGAGTGGTTCCGTATGTGCCCGGCATGCGGCGCTGTGTAGTCCTGTGTCGTCCCGGCTGAAGAAAACCCGAGCGCTCTTTTGGTGCGTCGGCTGCGGAGGGATTGGACCATGGGGAAGGCTGCCGCTGGTGCGTTACGTCATTCGAGGCTGTGCACATTCGCCGGCCACCAGAGGCGAGGTTCGTGGGTGTGGTGAGCTGGCGTTTGTGTGCAGCCGGTCAGGTGGGTCCCGTCGTGCACATGGGTGCGGGAAAAGCCCGAAGGGTTTTAGCTTTTGCCGTGCCCATGTGCGCGAGGGGCTAGTTCGCCTGTGAGCCGTGTGAGTCTGACGTGCCGGGGTTCTCTACTGGCTTGGCCTGGGCTTTGCGTCGGCGCCCTGAGGCAGCAGGTTCGAGGCCGAGTTTCTTCAGTTCGTCAGGGCTCCAGCCGTCGCGAGTTGCCTTGACGTAGGCGCGCTTGTCGTCCCGTTCTGCGGCGGCGAGCTGCTCTTTGAGGTCGGTGACGCGCTGGCGTGCCTGGACGAGTGCTTCGACGGACTTGATGCGCGAGTCCAGGAGGGCGCGGGCTTGGTTTTTGGTTGCTTCGATGTTCAGCGCGGGCATGGCCTGTCTTGGTCCTTTTCGAGTGGTGGTCAGCGGTCGAAGGCGGTGCCGGCGGAGACTCGGGCGGCAGTCTTTGAGGGTGTCGCTGCCACGGCATGGGCGGCGGTCGTGAGGGCTTCGGTGGTGTGGCGCGGGAAGGAGAGCTGGGCGGTTTTCATTGCTTGCTGGTATTCAGGCGGGAGTGGTTCGGGCGTGCCTGCCCGGTCGTATTCGGCGAGGACTTCCGGGATGGAGGTGCGCTGGTAGGCGCGCAGCAGGTCTTCCGCGGCGGGGATCTCCTGGGCGACCAGATGGGAGATGTCGTCGAGGTGGGGCTGGAGTGCCGGTGGGAGAACGTCGCGGACTGAGTCGACGACCGCCGGGAGGATGGCTTTCTGGTCGCGCGTGAGCGCCCTGTGCTGGATGTGGCGCAGATAGGTCTCAGGTTCCGGCGCGTACTCCTTGAAGAGGGGTCCGCGCGGTTGGGCGTCGGTTCGCTCGGCAAGGGGAGGTGGCAGGATAACCCATGCTGTCAGGCGTTCGGCGCCGAGCCAGATGTGCGCAGTTGATCCGGTGGCGTCCCTGAGGTGCCCGTTAGCGACCTTGTCGATGCAGTTTTGGATTGTCACGGACGGGGCGTCGGCCCAGTCGTCATCCCATTCGTCGCCGCTCTCATGATGTTTTCCGATCAGCAGCTGGTCGGAGACTGCTTTGACGAGGTGCTGGCGTGGGGCCGGCGGATCGACCGGCAGGTCGATCGTGATTTTCCCGCCCCAGATGGCCGCGGCTTCGGGCTCGTAGGTCAGGCTGCCTGATCGCAGCTGGTCGGTGGACGTTTCGATTGGACGCATTGTCTCCCCCTGAGAAAGTGTGTCGTGCCGTACCTCCACCCTAGCCCGACGGCCCGCGTCCATTACGGCCCAACACGCCGCTGACCGCCCGGCTTTCTAGAGCGGAGCAAGCTATACGTTTACACCGGTGTAAGCGGCGTGTCCTGCACGGCTCTTGCGACGGCGTTTGGCACACTGGCTTGTGGGTCCCCGGGTTTCGGGGTCGCTGCGCTGGGCTTTTGACTGCGGGAACTGAGGGTTTGGGGGAGTGCGTGTCTGAGGAGGATGTGCCGCGCTCCCGGCTTTCCCGGCGGCGGCGGGCGAATTCCCCTGCGGGGACGAAGAAGCGCCGCGATGTCTGGGTCACGGCGGAGGAGGAGGCCGCGCTGATCGCGAGGGCTGCCCGGCATAAAGTCACGGTCCCGAACCTGCTACTGAGCGCTGCGTTGTCGGAAGGCTCGGAGACCCCGACAGAGCGTCGGGCGGCAATGGCTGAACTCATGGCGATCCACACGCTGCTGGCCCGGGTGTCGAACAACGTGAACCAGATCGCCCGGCACGCGAACGCCGGCGACGAGTTCCCCCAGGATGCCAAGGCTGTGCTGGCGTATGTGCGTGAGGTTGCGATACGGATCGACCGGACCATTGAGGGGTTGATGTAGGGATGATTCCGAACATCACCCGCGGCTCGAGGATGGCCGGCCTCATGGTGTACCTAGTGTCGACGGATGCGGATAAGACGAAGAACGCGCACACCGACCCGCACCTGGTCGCGGGGGACGCGGCGATCATGGCCTGGTACGACGACGGGGTCCTGGACAAGGACGATGCGGCGGCGATCGCGAAGCATCTGGACCAGCCCCGGAAGGCGTTCGGTGTTGAGGTGCTGCAGAAGGATTTCCGCTGGGACCCGGTGACGAAGGAACGGGTTCCGAACGGGCACAAGCAGGCCGACGTATGGCACTGCTCGCTGAGCCTCCGCGCAGAGGAAGGCGCCCTGACGGATCAGCAGTGGGGCGATATCGCGAACGACTTCGTCGACGCGATGGGCTTCACCGAAGCCAGCGGCAAAGCGCAGTGCCGGTGGGTCGCGATCAACCACGGAACCAGCGAGAACGGCAACCACCACATCCACATCGCCGTGTCCCTCGTCCGCGAAGACGGCACCAAAGCCTCCACCCACGGCGACTACGCCAAATCCCAGAAAACCTGCCGCGCCTTGGAGGCAAAGTACGGGCTGGAAGAGCTCTCCTCGGTGCACGCGACCCGTGGGTACGACCGGGCTGAGAAGGCCACCGCAGCACGCGACCAGCGCGAGATGCACCGGGCCTCCCTGGCGCGGAAGTTGCGGGCCAGCGCCACCGCGTCGGGCAGCGAAGCGGAGTTCGTCCGCCGCGCCCGGGACACCGGGCTGCTGGTCCGCCCCAGGTACGCGAAGGACACCACCGATGTCATTGTTGGCTACTCCGTGGCCGAACGACCGAAGCCGGGGGAGCGGCCCATCTGGTTCGGCGGCGGCACCCTTGCCACCGACCTCCGCCTCGGAGAGCTGCGGCGAGAATGGGCGGACACCCCGCAAGCGGCAACCGAGGCCGCGGCGGAATGGAACGCCGCCGCACGGAACAAACGCAAAGCCAACACCCGCGGGCCGGAAAAGGCTGCCCTGGACCCGCAGCTGTGGGTCGACTACACCCGCAACGCCACCGAACTCGCCGACCGGCTCCGGAACATTCCACGCGACGACCACGCGACCTGGGCCAAAGCAGCGCGTGATGTTTCCGGTGCATTCGCAGCCTGGTCGCACAGGCTCGAAGCGACCCCAGGACCCTTGGCTGCAACCGCAGCGGAACTGGCCCGTACCGCCCAGCTCCGCACACCCCGCGAACACAACAAACCCGTCCCGTTGCCCTCGATCGCCGGCGCCGCGATGTTGTTCATGGCCGCCTCCAGCAAGAACAAGACCGCAGCACAGACCGCGCTGATGGTCCAGCTGATCAACACCGCCTTCGCGGTCTACGAAATGCACCAACAGGCCGGCCGGGCACGGGAAGCGCAGCGCATCCTCGCCGTGGTCGAAACCCAGCTCGCACCGTTCACCGCGACCATGCCCAAACCCACACCCGTCGGAGCGGAACCGCAGCCAGGAGTTGCGGCAGCTGCGCCGCCCCGAGCGGTCGATATCGCCCGGCGCGGCATGGCACCGATCCGGCCCGGCTCTGTCGTTCCCACGACACCCACGCCGGCCACACCTGCAAGAACTGCACCACCTGCACGGCGGAACGCCGGGCCGGGACTCGACCGATAAAGAATCACACCACCAGTGCAAGGGGAACACCATGAGTGAATCAGACGGCATCGACGACGTACTCGACAACGGCCTGCGCCAATCCCTGATGATCGCCGCCCGCGTCGGAGAAACCCTGGCCCGGCGCCGACAGGATTCCCTCCGCGAACGGGAACACCAGGACATCCAGGCAGCGCACGAAGCCCACGCCCGCTACACCGCCGAACGCGCCCAGATGCAGGGCGGACTCGCTCCGATCCACGACGACAAATGGTGGCAGCAGGCACAGCCCAAGGACATCACAATCGCGTACGCACTGGCCGAGGCGTGGAAAGACCACGACCCGGCCGCCCTGGCCGCGGCCGACCGGATCCGCCGCGAGGTGCACACCAGGTACGGGATCGACACCCACGACGTCGGCACAGACGCCACCTACCTGCAATCCGGCATCGAAACCGTCGCCGCGGAACAGGCCCGCCTCACCGCAGCCCAGGAACACGACAAAGCCATGGCACTGGTCGCCGCCGCCCAGGCTGAAGACCTACGGGTCCGGGCGGAAACGCTCGCGCCGGCCATGGAAAAGCATCAGGTACCCGTCGAATACCTGAGCAATGAGGCCCTGGCAGCGGCGCTCCGGAAGTCCCAGGACGCCAAAACCCCTGAGGCCAGCGAAGCTGCCGACGTCATGGTGAAGGAGCGCCTGTACCTGATCGGCAAAGACGGTATCAATGGACCCACCATCGATCAGCTCCGCGACGAAACCACAGCCACGGTCAACGGCGCCAGCGAGGACCACTTCAAAGACCCGGCCTTCGTGAAAGCCGCCCAGGAACTGCACGAAGCCAAACTCCTCGCCGAAGCAGGTTTCACCGGCGTCGGTCAGGATTCCTTGGAGCAGCGGTACGAGCGGGCGGAAACGGAACTCTTCACCCGCATCGAAGGCCTCGGCCGCGAGATCGAGGACCGAGTCACCGGCCACGACAGCGACCACCTCAAAGACCAGGGACTCAAGGCAGAAACAGCATCGACTACCGGATACGGTTCCGCTGAACACCACGAAGCGTTCGCCGAAGCCCTTAAAAACAGCGGCGCGACCGAAACGCAGATCCGCGGCCGCCTCACCGCAGCACGCAGCGAAGGCACACACCCCAGCGCAGCCGTCACCGCGGGCAAAGGGGCAGCAAAGGCCAGAAGAACCCGCACGGGCAAATCGGTGGGCGCTGAACGAGGCAGAAACGGCCTCAGCCGGTAGCGACGAAGCGTAGGCCGGACAATTGCGCCACAAGCTGTGGCGCAATTGCAGGTCGTTAGGGTGGAGTCATGAATTCTTCAGAAATCGACCTGCCGGCAGACTACGCGGAACTGCTGGAGTCCCTGAAGAAACGAGTCCGTAGCGCCAGAACCCAGGCACAGAGGACCGTCAACGCTCTGGCCATTGAGCTCTACTGGTCCCTGGGCAAGGACATCATCATCCGCCAGGATAAGCAGGGATGGGGGAGCGGGGTAATCAACCGACTCGCCGCGGATATGCGGCAGGCCTTTCCAGAGATGAAGGGGTTGTCACCCCGGAACTTCCAGTACATGACGGCGATGGTCCGCGCCTGGGGCGAGGGGGCAAATGTGCCACAGCCTGTGGCACATTTGCCGTGGGGCCACATCCGGACAATCCTCGACAAGGCGGACACCGCCGAGGAGCGCAACTGGTACGCCTCCGCGGCCGTCCAATACGGCTGGTCCCGAAACGTTCTGTTGAACATGCTGATGAACCGCTCGATGGAACGCACAGGGGCGGCGCCATCAAACTTCACCAACCAGCTCGCTGCTGCCGATTCCGAGCTGGCACAGCAAATGGCGAAGGACCCCTACAACTTCGAGTTCCTTGGCCTCTCCGGTGAAGTCGCCGAACGCGACCTCGAAAACGCTCTCACGGGTCGGATCACCGACACCCTGCGGGAACTCGGGCCAGGTTTCTCCTTTGTCGGCAGACAGGTGCACTTCGAGGTCGACGGCGACGACTTCTACATCGATCTGCTGTTCTTCCATGTAGAGCAGCTCAGATATGTTGTGGTCGAGCTTAAAACCGGGAAATTTCAGCCGGAATATGCCGGTAAACTCAACTTCTACGTCGCGCTGGTCGATGACGTATTGCGCCGGGACTTCCACAACGAGACCGTCGGCATCCTCATCTGTGGCACCAAAAACGACCGAAGTGTCCGCTACAGCCTCGGTCGCTCAACTTCGCCAATGGCCGTCGCCGCCTACACCTACGACAAACTCCCAGCCGATGAACAACGTGCACTGCCCAACGAGGGGCACCTCGTTGCAGCCCTCGAATGGGCCGAACCAGGTTCCGAAGGGGCCACTGGCGATTAGAGGGCTGGCCGAACCGCTACGGGCCTAAGTCATGCGCGAAAGCGCGATCGCCCCGAATTGTCCAAAGAAATCTGGACAATTCACGATGTTGGGCCTTTTCCTGTAAGGCCGTAGTGCGGTCGCAGGCCACGTTTGTCGTCGATCTCAAGACTGGCGAGTTCCCAGCCGGAATTTGCCGGAAAACTGGACTTTACGTCGCCCGGGTCGATGTATAAGTTGGCTCATTGACAGTCAACGGCCTACAGACGCTCACTTTGAGAGCGTCGCAAACTTCCGTCAACCGCCGAACCCGTCTTCAGTCATGGCCGTTGCCGCCGCCATGACGTCCTTGGCCCGCATGTCCTTGATGGCCTCAATGGGAGACGTTTCATCCAGCCAGGGATTTGCACCGACAAACCACAACCGGGCAACGTGTTCTCCTTCCACACCCGAAACTGCGGTCCAGGCACGATGGGCCAATTGCAGCCGGGCCTGGGCTCCCGGACGGGGTTCCGGTCCGCCGCTGCGCGCCCACCGGTAACTGATCTTCGGGTCCTTGCTCCCCGCGAGGGTAGCAACCAGCGTAGCGCCGAGTGAGCTGTTGAGTTGCCGAACAATTTCGCGAATGCCCAAGCGGGCGGTGCCGCTGTGGGCCGCACCCACGTCATTCGAGATACTCACGGTCACATTCCCTTCCTTGCTCACCTTAGGCTGAGCGGAATTAGAAAGCCACTAAAAAGCTACCTGGGTCGAGTCAAAGCGGGCGCTCTTCTGTGAGGCGCGACCCCGCGAACCCAGTGAGTCCGGAGAGGAATACCTCGGGTTCCGCGCAGCAGTGGGGCCATGGGCCCCATGGGGAAAGCTCTTGTTGGATAACCTAAGCATGCTTATTATAGGTATGGCCGAAGGGGATCGGTTCTGTGGGAATGGGAAATGCGAAAGACGCGCTCTGCGAGCAGGGCGCGTCTTTCCCGTATCTTGGGTCCGTCCATCGAACCCGGCTATGAGCACGGTGCAACGAGGGAAGAGCACAGGGGGCTTCCGGTCATCGCCGCCTGTGCCACCCAGTGTCAGATTGAGGTCTACGAGTTCGTTGCGACGCCGTAAGTGAAACAGATTGGCAGCCCTATTCTGACGGTTCTCAGAGGGCTGCCTGACGTCAGGTTGGGGTGTACTCCAACCAGACTGCAGATCTACTGTCGACAAGCCCGCGTTGCTAAGGCATTCCCGCGTCCATAAGAGAGCTTGCGGCTACCGCTAGGCCTCGAACCTATCGGACTGGGTGAGTCGTTCGTAAATGCCGCGCAAGTCTTTGATTGCCACCTCAAGGGTTTCGATGGCGTGTTTCGCGTCTTCAGCACCGTCCTTGGCGTTCGCTGGAAGCGATTCATCACCCCGGTAATTGTTCGCGCGGTAAGCGATTTCATCGCGCGCTCGGGTTGCGGCCCCTTGAAAACTCTGGCGCAAGTGGTCCGAGAAAACGAGAACTGTGCCCGACTCGATGACAACCCGCCCATTCTGACGAAGCGTTGCGAGGTCCGTTTCACTCACTTGTTCTGTATCAGCTTTTTGAAAGGTCATTTTTAGAGGGTACTCTCCGGCGGCTCGTCGGGGTTCCGGTTACGTCACAAGTAGCCAGGACATTCAGAATTGCGCCGCGGATGGAGCACAAGGGGCATGGCGGTGGAGTCGTCACCTCGCTGACGTCCCATCTCGGAGACGTTCTACTAAAGCACGCACCTCCTTTCGAACGAACGACGGTAGGCTCTCGACTTCGAAATTGTGAGTCAGGAGCAGGTCCAGGACTGCGGTTTCATCCAAGTCGGGCGTTGTGAAGAGAAGTCCCAAATGGATGGCTGAGGCTCGCGATAACCCGTTTGCAATTAGCGACATGTCGGTCCGCCGCGTAACACCCAGTTCGAGCATTAGCCTGATGTCTTCCATCAGATCTGGCACCTCGGTGCCGCGCCGTGTTGCCTCCGATTTCAGTATGTCCGAGTAGCACGAAAGATATTTTGGGGCTTCAAAGCGCGCGATCTTCTCCACCTGAGCCAGGACCTCCCTGATCAACGTCGGATAGTTCACATCTAGGTTGTTATCCCGCCGGTACTGCGCTTTGTTCTCAATGATCGTTCTGAGTGGCCTTCCTCGCATCCAGTTGATCAGGAGGTTGGCAATCATGAGCCGGTACTGGCCATTTCCGAAAGGGCCACCCAGATGTTCGTCAACAACTGCCAAGGCATCTCTAAAGGAGTCAAGCGCGTCGTCTGCCCTCGGGTCTGTCAGTTGGATCGTCGAGAGGTCGGCCTCGGCGATCGCAACTCGGAGGCGCTCCATGGAAAGAGGGCTCACCCCGAAGTGCCGCGCCACCACTTCGTGGTCTACGGCGATGCCTTCCAACATCTCGGTCACTTTAGAATCCAGATCTTTGGAAGCACCTGCCATCAGATCGAGTCCTGGTATATCGGCGACGCTCCGTCCTCGAATTGATTCGGCAGTGATGAAGCTCAACGTCGATTCCACCTCTGGCCGAAATTCGGTTGAAGGCCCGGTCTTCGGAGCGCCGTGCTCTATGTAGTTGACAATGGCGCTCGGCGCGTCCAGTACCGATTTAGCAGAGATGCTGATTGGCATTCTGACACGATCGGTGGGTATGTTCTTCCATGCGCCCGATTTATCGGTGTCGATGCAGAAAATGTTCCCCTGGAATTCTGCTCCCCACCTGCCGGCCCTCCCGGCCAGATTCCAGAAGTCGGAAAGCGTCATGTCATTCTTGCTGCCCTTTTTCGGATTTCTTATGAAGATGTTGCGACACGGAAGGTTGACTCCTTCCAGTAAAGTGGAGGTGCATGCCAAGTACTTAATATTGCCTTTCTTGAATTGCTCTTCGATGCGCAACTTGAGGCTCAGCGGTATGTCACCGTAGTGGAAGGCCACACCTCGCCGGACGTAGGAGGCCAGCAAGTAATTTTCGTGGACTGTCTCGCGAATGAACTCACTCAAGTCTGCGAGTTCCTCCGAGTGGCCCTCCGCTTCCGGACCCAGAAGATTGTAGATCTCCCTGGCGTACGACTCAGAGTCGGAGGGGCGGTTCGCGTATATGAGATTGCCTCCATCGCCGCCGAGGGCGTGGGCCAGGCGCGGAAGCTTTTGCCCTTGCAGCGGGACATCCGGGAGTTCGAGCGACCCCAGGAGGTGCTCTTCGCCCCTGTAGCGGTTACGCAGGCTATATTGCCTTGGCTTACGCGGAATCTGATTTACATATATAAGATTTTGGGTAACGGTAACGGATTCACCCGTGATGTGCTGGCCAGGTTGGTTCCCGGTTACTGATTGAATCAAGATTTCTGGATTATCTGAAAGTGGGCTCGCAAAAATAATTTGTGCCACTTTATTCCTGCTTGCGCATTCCGAGATGACCTGCGACATCAGAATCCCGCGTGAGCTGCTGCCAATATTCTGCGCTTCGTCGACGAAAACGAGATCTGGACTGAAGTCGCCAATGCTCGTCAGATGGATGTGAAGACGCTCTTGCGTGAACACGAACACTGAAGCGCTGGGAGCATCAGAGTGTTGAAGATTCCAGGGAAGGGTCTGAACAGTGAAATCTGGACCGATTTCGGCGCGCAGCCCGGTGCTAACCTCTTCGATGAGTGCACGCGTGGGGGCCAGATAGACGATTTTGGCGTCCGGGTTGCGCGTGAGGCACTCCTTGATCCACGTGCGCACTATGAAGGACTTGCCTGCCGAAGTGGGGGCGGAGATACTTAGCCACCCGGAGTCCTGCGCCCGGTCCCAAAAGTCTTTTTGGAAGCTGTTCAGTACAAAGGAACTATCAGACGATTCGATCGTGAGCTCGGAGACTCGTGCACTGGCGTCCAGCCGCAGCTCAGGGGGAGCGCCGTGCAAGTCCGTGAGATCGATAATTCTCTTCTTACCGGCGAGCTCGGCAGCTCGGACGTTCCCTTCACGTTGAAGTAGAAGAAGTGCTGCCGCCTTTTGCTCGCTGGTCGTAGAGTCACCTGCTAGGAGACAAGACTGGGCAACTCGCAGGACGGCTTCGCTGGCCGATTCCCGCTCGTATGCTGTAAGAGCGCTGGCGCACATGAGCGCAAAGTTCCAATTGACCGGCGCCACGCTTGGCCCATCATCGAGCATGTCCAGCTCTTGTCTCAGAGTCAATACGGCAGCGCTCGAAAGCGAGTTCTTGAAGCCGGGAAGCGCGAGCACTTGATCCACAAAATCCACGGGGGTTGTCATCAATCCTTGGCCTTCTTGATCTCAGGAACCGGAATGTCCAATGTCGACAAAATGGTGTTCCGAAACATTTGGGCTGATGGAACCGGCACTAGAAATACTTCAATTTCGATCTCTTGGAGGTTTTTAGCAGACAACCTGGTATTGATCTTCGCAGACCAGCTTGCGAGGCTGGCGTCAATGGCCTCCTGCACGCTGTCAAGATCGTGCGGGAGCCTAGGGTAGCTAGCAAGGTCGAAACCAATCACACAGGCCCCCCGGGCTTCAACATTGACTGAATCTTCGCTTTCCTGGTCAAAGAACCGGAGAAGTCTGAGTTTCACTTCTTCGTCGGCCATATCCAAGTAGTGCATAACAAGCCACTGGTCCCGACGGATAACCTCCCAGTCCATGCGTAGGAACGGCTCCAAACTATCGAAGCAAGCCGTAAGAGCCTTTCCGACATCCTCGTACATTTTTGCCTCGCCCCAGTACAGCGCAAGATTACCGTTTTGCTCGAGGGCAGCATGCACAGCGTCGGCGCCGTGCACGTGCACATTCTCAGAAGTTTTCAATGACATCTTCGTCATCAATTGCGGGACTTTGAGGATGTTCTCCAGGAGGGCGAAGAGGAGCAGCTCTGACCCCTCACCGGTCATAGGCTGGGCTCTCGCAAAGGTCTGTCTAGCTCGACGATAAAGCCTGTTGTTAGCGGCCACCCTTTCATCCTCTGGAAGGTTGTTCAGAGCCTTGATGTCCGATCGAGGTATGCAGAAAAAGACAATCTGGTCGGCCAGCACCTCAGCCAATTGTGATAGTCGGACGTTGCCTGAAGCGTCACTGAGTATGTAGTGGGTCCGCACTGTGGTCTTTGTGCCTGGAAGAAGAGTGGGCGGACCATGGTGAAGGGTGGACCCGAACAGCTTGGGATTGTCGCGGGCCATGTTAGTGAGTGCCCTGGCAAGGTCATAGTCTGAGAGGGTGCCAATCATGCTGCTCCAACCACAGTGCGATTTCCACGATGTGCCCCCGGCGGACGATCGCGAGTTTCCAAGTCACAGCAGGCAGGCCGCATCCCCAATTTTCCCCTTATCCCTTGCCTAGCAAAGGTCTGTCAGGCCAAGCTGTATTGCCTCGCACTATGCGAATGTTACTTGCATTAGGTGTGCACTTTTTGCACGCGTCGAAAATGAGAAGGATGGCAGCCAGTGCACATGCTCGTAGGACCCGAGTCCAGGCACGATGCTCGCACCTTCTATCGTGCCTACTCAGCGACAATTAGATTATGAGTGCACCCCTTAACGGCGAAATAGCCGCAGCCATTGGACAGTTTTTCTTCAAAGGCGATGGGCCTTCGCACTCAGTACTTACGCAGGCCTTTGTAGCCGCCGCGTTATCGGAACATGACCCTTACAACCCCGCGGCCCAGACCCCAAACAAGCAGCAGCGCGTACTCGCTGTTTGTCGGGCCGGAGCGCGTAGAGCCGCCAGCGCTCGAAAGCTCACTGAGGAGCTACTCGACGCGCTTCGGCTTTACGGTAGCTTCAGCTCCTCCGAGGATAGGCCGAGGGTCAATGACCTGCGCTCGGCGTTGACACATGCCGGCTGGGGGTTATCGGAGGATGGGCGGCTGGAGCAGCTGGGCAAAATCGACCTTGATACCGGCGGGCGCCCAGCTTTGAACGAGCAGCTCGAACGGCTGCGTAGGAACATAGACGATCCAGCGGCGTTGCTCGGAGGTGCCAAAGAACTGATCGAGGCAATCGCCAAATTCGTCCTCGAGGAAGGCGGTCTGTATCCAGACCCACGCATCCCTTTCCCCGGCCTCGTTGACCTGTCATTCGAACGATTGGCCCTACTTCCTGCGGTCGTCAGTGACTCCGCGGAGGGAACAAAACAGATCCGCGAAATCTACAGGTCTGCTAAGAAGACAGTCATTGCCGTCAATGAGCTGAGGAATCTTCAAGGTACGGGGCACGGCAGAACACTTCCTACCGGCGTAACAACGGAAGCTGCGCGCTACGTCATACGCGAGGCAACGCACGTCGCCGAGCTAATGCTCACAACTCATGATCGTCAAATGGGGAGATGAGCACCCCACCAGGTTCCGGTGCCCCCGGTGCACGTTTCCGGCGTAGGGCAACTGCGCTTTCACCGGTAGGCCTTGGAAGTCGGATTGAAGAGGCGGTGGCCGCTTGCGAGGCGGCCACCGCGAAATGAACTCTTCGTTGGTTCCAAAGGGGCGTTAGACAGTTTCTGCGACTACGGCTGCATGACCGTGTCGTGCATTTGCTGACTATGGCTGGCGGCCGCTGGACGCTGCAATAGTCTCACGACTTTACAAATCCACGCGTGGCTCCATCCAATGTTTGGAGCCCGTGGGGCCAACTGGCGTCTTTGTCGGAGATGATGGTTCAGGCAACAGTTCGAAAGCAGAGGCTGGGAGCCATGGCAAAGTACGAAGTTGGAGAATTCACCTTCCACACGAAGCGTGAGGGCCGGGAACTCCTCAAGTCCGTTTTGGAGGCGCTCGATGCCGGAGAACGAGTCGCGGACTCGTTCGTGTCTAATCTGCTCACCGCCTTAGCCAGGGAGCACTCCGAGGCAGCCGACAAGATCGGCGAAGGGATCGAGTACTGGGTTGTTGCCTCGAACAAAGACCTTGGATACACATCGAAGGGCTTCCGCGCCAAGCAACGCGGCCGGGACGAACTGGTCCTCTTTAGCTACACGGACGTCCTAAGTCCACCGAAGCAACAAGCGTTGGTGGCAGAGGCCCTGACTAGAGAGGCTTTGGAGATTACTCGCCAATTCCGTGCAGATGCATTTGCCAGCGGTCCAGTGAAGTGTGCTTTGACTGCCAAGGAAATCCCGGAGAAGACCATGGCCTATGCCGTGCACCTAAATCCGCCGAGAGCGCAGCTGCACCAGACGTTCCTGGCGTCTGAAGGACTAACCTACGAAACCGTGGAGATAATCAAGCACCCAGCTGAATCCGGGTTCCGACTGGCGGACCGCGATCTTGCTGAAAGGTGGAGGAAGTTTCAGAACGAACACTCGGATGGGTTGGCGATCGTCCTGCGTCGCGAGCGTTAGGCCCCAGATAGAGCTCTCCTATTTCGGCCAGTTGCGCTTCTTCGGCTTCAGCCCACAAATGGTAGGCTGAAAGAGGGGTTAGTTGAAACTTCAACTAACTTACTTGACGTAACATGGGTTATCGGCTCCTTGAAACAGGCAGGGGAGTGCCTCCAGAAGGGGCTATTTCCTGCCAACGTCCGGGTGGTTTTTCTTCGGAATCCTGGTGGATCGGAACTGCTCAGCCAGCGCACGGTTCACAGCGGGGACGTCCAGGAAGGCCGCGTCAAAAGGCGCATCAGATCCGGTCATGTCGGCAACCCAGGCGGAGTGCTCGTCGTGGTCAGGATGCGACGGATCGGCCAGCGCGTCCATGATCTCCTCGTAGCCGGGAAAACCTCCGGAGTCTTCCAGGGGCCCGCGCCGGGAGCCGTCGACAAGTCGGGCATGCGGACTGTCCGCGTATGCGGGCCGGCGTGAAACCAGCTCGAGCCGGTGAAGCCAGCTGTCACCGAAGTCGTATTCGTAGAATGCTTCGCCCGAGCCCAGTGCGAGCAGCTGATCCAGGGAGCAGTCCTCCTCGGGCGTGTCGCCCGGTTCTTCGCACTGCTGCCGTGGAAGCCACTGCGGGACTTCCGGAAATTCGTTGTCGACCGGCCGCAGCGGCGCGAACGGGTCGCTTGTTACGAACCTGTGCAGGTGCGCGTCCTCCCAGCCATATGCTGCCTGCAGGACCTGGTGTATCTGACCTAGAGTCAGCGAGCCCCGGAGCTCGAATCGACGCCAAATCTCAGGCGTACTGTCGACCAGCGCCACGCGAACCTCCAGGACGGAGTCCTGTCCGATACCCGTCCCGGCCTCAAATTTGTCCATGGCAACCATTTTTGCAGGCCTCACGGGCCCTACTAAGTAGGAAGCATGACCTCTCCCCCAGCCTCGGCCAATAGCTTGACGAAAGATGAATTATCGGCTCTTAAACAGCGGGAGTGGAAGTGTCTGCGAGAGCCCGCCTATTGACGAGTGGCACGTTTAGCTCACTCCATCTGCGCACAAACGTGCCGTCATGGCTGCGGCCCCGCCCGTAGAACCCCGGGGGCCGCAGCCATGAAATGTCTTTCTGCCTGATTGGCTCAGTTCTCCTTCCGTAACAAGGTGGCGTGCTGGTTTCTAAGCTTTCGGAGCAAGCTCGTCAACGACGGCGCTGGCTGCTTGGTCGACTTGGTTTACCGGGACATGGGCTGCCGTTTTGCCCCGTAGACGCAGGGCCCAGTTCGCAATTACGGCGGGATCGGTCGGCCGGGTAAACAGACTTCCAGCGATGTAAGTGACAAGGCTGGCTGCAAGTCCGACGTAAATTGGCTCATTGGCGTAGATGTCGCCTGCAGTCACCATCACGGTGAGCGTTGCGATGGTTCCTGCCACCATGCTGGCCAAGGCGCCGGCGTTGGTCCCCCTCTTCCACAGCAGCCCGCCGATGATGGCCACGAGCAGGCCGCCGACGAGGATGTCGTAGGCGATAGTGAGTGCGGCGAGAACGTCTTTGACGCCACAGGCGATGATGATTGTGAGGATGCCGAAGCCGAGGATGTAGTAGCGCGAATGCTTCACTTCGTCGTGTTCGCTGTTGCCGCCGGGCTTGGAGTGTGACTTCTTGCGTAGGGGTTCCACGATGTCTTCCTTGACCACGGTCGCGGCGGCGATGAGGGCACCGCTGGAGGTGGACATGATGGCTGCCAGCGCGGCCGCCAGGACCAGACCTGACAGGCCGACAGGAAGCGCAAACTGGGCGATGGCTGGGTAGGCCATGTTCCGGGTGGCCAAGTCCGGCAGCAGGGCTTTGGCCCCCATGCCGATGATTGCTCCGGCGATGCCGTAGAGGATGCAGTACACGCCGGCCGACGTTCCTGCCCAGCGTGCCACTTTGTCGGTGCGTGCAGTAAAGACGCGCTGCCAGATGTCTTGGCCGATGATGATGCCGAAGAAGTAGACGACGAAGTAGGTGACTATGGTGTCGGTGCCAATGGTCGTCAAGGAGAAAGCGGATTCGGGAAGCGCTTTTTGCAGACCGCTCCAGCCGCCGGCCTTGTTCAACACGGCAGGAAGCAGCAGTGCGAATATCCCTACGGTCTTGATGATGAACTGCACGATGTCTGTGAGCGTGATGGACCACATGCCGCCGAGGAATGAATAGGCGACCACCACGGCGCCACCAATGATGATGGCAGTGATTTGGTTGATGTCGAACAGGACTGTGAATATCGTGCCATAGGCGATGGTTGATGTAACTGCCAGCATGAGTGTGTAGACCGCCATGACCGCCCCGGAAATCAGGGTTGAACCGCTGCCATAGCGCAGTTCGAGCATCTGGCTAACGGTGTAAATGCCAAGTCTGTTGATCTTTCCGGAGAAGATCAGGCTGAGGACCAGGATGCCGAGGCCCGTGAAGAACACGTACCACATACCGGAAATGCCGAACTGGTAGCCCAGGCCGACTCCGCCGATTGTGGATCCGCCGCCCAGGACGACCGCCGCCATTGTTCCTGAGTAGAGGAAGGGTCCCAGCCGGCGCCCTGCGACGAGGAAGTCCGAGCGGCTCTGCGCCCGTCTCTTAGCCCAGATGCCTATACCGAGCATCCCTGCGATGTATATGACGATGATTGCCAAGTCCATGTTTGCCTTCCAAGTGGTGCCGGCGAGTGGTCTCCAGACGATCCACCTGCCGCGAGTAAACGGAGAAGGGCCATCGGCCCGAAGAAGCTCTTCGATTGAAGATCAATCTGATGGCCAAGACCGTAGCATGTGGTGTCGATCACGGGCAAGGGTTGTATGTGGCGTTAAATTCGCGGTAAATTGATCATCAATACTTAATTCACAACCGAAGGAGTTCCGGTGATTGAAAACTATGGAGAGTACCCGCGCATCAACAGCGGCGGAGTTGAAGGGCAGGTCGACGCTGCTGTCGCCCCTCGCTTTGCGGGTCGGGCTACTTTTGCGCGGCTGCCCGAAATCAGGGACGTCCAGGACTACGACGTCGCCTTGGTGGGACTGCCCTTTGATTCCGGCACCACATTCCGCTCAGGGGCAAGGTTTGGTCCTAATCACGTCCGCGACTCGTCCCGTCTAATGCGGCCCTTCAATGTCGCCCTTGAAACCACACCCTTCACCGACGTCCAGGTCGCAGACGCCGGTGATGTTGCACTCACGCCATTCGATCCTGCTAAGGCTGTTGCAGATATGCAGGTAGCAGCCGAGCGGCTCACTGAAGGGGGCCGACGGCTGGTTGCCCTCGGCGGCGACCACACCTTGTCTTTGCCCATGCTCAGGGCTGCCGCTAAGCAGCACGGGCCTGTCACGCTGGTGCACTTCGACGCCCACCTCGATACGGTCGAAAGCATTCTCGGCTGCGAGATCAACCACGGAACGCCTTTTTACCGGGCATCCGTCGAGGGGCTCATAAACACGGAAACGTCCGCCCACGTGGGGGTGCGGGGATCGTTCTATGATCCTTCCGACCTTGAGAACGACGTCAAGGCAGGCTTCAAGATTTTCCCCGCCCACGACCTCGCTGAGGGCCGCCTCTCCGACATGATCGCATCACTGCACGAGCGCGTGGGTGACTCCCCCGTTTACCTGTCGATCGACATCGACGTTCTCGAGCCGGGCATCGCGCCCGGGACGGGGACCCCCGAGCTCGGGGGACTTCTGGGACGCGAACTGCTCGCTATCATCCGTAGCTTCCTTGGGAAAGATGTGATCGGAGGTGACGTAGTGGAAGTTTCTCCCGCTTACGACCACGCGCAGATTACGGGCCTCGCGGCTGCACACGTGGTCTACGAAATGGTCAGCGTGATCGCGGAAAACCATCGTCGCGGGCTCTGGAACCGAGCCGGCATCGATGTCCCCGCCGTAGCTTCGCTCTAGGCGGGCCCAAGGCCGGCCCTGGCGGTGCCTCAACTGACGCAGGGCCGGCCTTTAAGATTAGGCTAGCTTTCAGGACTTAAAGGAAAGGAAGGCGAACCGGTGTGATTGCCGCACGTTCTTCCCAGGTGGTTTCACGGCTTCAGCAGGAGATCCTTGACGGCACGTTTCCCCCGGACAGTCCCCTGAGGGAGATGACTCTCGCCGAACGGTACGCCGTCTCCCGACGAACAATCCGGGAAGCGCTCCTGGTGCTCAGCGACCAGGGTCTGGCGGTTCATCGGCACAACACGGGAGCGGTTGTCCGTTCGTTTGGTGAGGATGACATTTCGGACCTTTACCGTGTTCGTCGGATGCTGGAATGCGAGGGCGCACGGTGTTCCTCCGGGGCTGCCGAATATCTTTTGGCGGCGGTGCAGGAGGCATTCGGCAAACTCGAGCTCGCGTCACATGAGGGCGTCTGGTCGGTCGATCTCGCCCGGGCCGACATGGCTTTTCACGGGGCAGTTATCGCACTGAGCGACAGCCCGCGGATCAATGAGTTTTACGGGCGCATTGGATCCCAAATGACATTTGCCATCACACTCCTTCAGCAGAGTGAACAGGCCAACGCAATTAACTCCCACAGCATCGTGGCTGAGCACCGCGCCATCCTGGATGCAGTACTAAACCGTGACGTGTACGGAGCACAGCGGCTGATCTTGGAACATATTGCCACGCATGAAGGAACATTGCTCTCTTTGGTCACCGCTTCCGGCCGCAGGGGACGTTCAGCCACGCGGTCCGGGGAGCAGGAGCCCGCCGCTGTAGGCGCCGGCCTGTACGCCTAGGCTGAGAGAAGTCCCATGCGGCCGTCCGCGCCTGTTGGTGCGGGCGGCCGCATTCTTGTTGTCCCGGGTGCGTCAAGGTACCGCCGCGGCTGCATCTTAGCAGACCCAGAAGCCATCCAGGGAAATCCTGAGCCCGTGTTTGGGAAGTAGCATTCGTGAAGCATCCGGTGGCCTGCAGGAGGACCAAAGTCTGCTTTCAGGCAGAAAGTATCTGTTAGCGCCCGTCCCTGGGTCGTCCCATGGTCTTGTTGATAGGCCGGACATGGACTGCAGCGGCGGGGACGGATTATCTGGGGGCGAGTGCGCGCTTAGCCAGATTCCGGGCGAAGTCGTCGTTGTTCACCTGGAGTAATTGCTCCAGCGCCTGATGCGCGCCGTCCATGCGGGTACTCGCGTATCCGGCGCGCGTGCCGTTACTCCGGGCCTCCCAGACCGCGGCATTAACGGCAAGCCTGGAGATGGCGGCAGGCAGGACGGCGCGGGTTTCGGCTTCTGTCAGTGGAAGGACTGAGGTCCATCCAGAAACCACTTCACCGAGGGCGGCGGGAGCGTCGGAAACGTTTCTGGCCGCATAGGCCCCTGCCACTGCCAGTTCAGCGACACGGTACCCGTAAACCATGTCCCCAAAATCGAGGACACCGGTCACGCCACGGCGTGCGTCCCCGGTCGTTCCAATCAGCAGGTTCGAGTCGTGCAGGTCGTGATGTACGACGGACCTGGGAAGCTCCGGCAGCAGGGGGACCAGGAGACCCTCGAATCGTCGCAACGCCTCACCCGCAATCTTGGCAGAGTCCGGGCCAAGAAGGGGCATCGATTCGTCAATGGATTGAGCGCTGCGGCGCAGCTCCCACGGATGCGTCGCTTCTGACGGAGGCAACTCGTAATCCTGCAGCCCTACGCTGACGCGGGCCACAAGGCCGCCCACTTCCCTGAGCAGGTCATCGTCGATATCACTGATGTCTTTTAACGGCGGATCCTGGATCCACTCGGAAACCTGCACCAGCACCGGGCGGCCGGACACGGTGCTGGCATGCAGCAGTTCGCCATCGGCATCGACTAGTACTCCAGGGACAGGAATGCCCCGGTTCCTAAGGTGATCCATCGCCGCCGTTTGCCACCGGAAGATCAGTCCGTCCTGCCCCGAAGCCGCCAGGACCTTCACTGCAAGCACCTGCTGGGCCACCTCAACCCGGCACACGGTGGCAACTTCACCACTGACATCCCGGATGCTGCCGCCTTCTCTGCCATACCCGGAACGCAGTAGGGAGCGAACGTCGTCGAAACTCACGTCCAAAACCTCAAGAGTCATATGTGCTCCAATATTGATCCTCAAAAAGCCATTCGGAATGGCTATAATGTCATAGATTGATCATCAATTCTAGGAGAATGTCATGAGCGATAGCCTCGTAGGCAACACCAGCGTCAGTCCCATGCACATGGTGAACAGCTTTGACCCCACCCGGCCCGGACAGCTGAGCGAGGCGGACGAGAAGCTGCTGGCCCGGCGAAACGCTTCGATGGGATCTGCTTACCGGCTCTTTTATGAACGCCCCGTCCACTTCGTCCGGGGTGAGGGTGCATTGCTGTTCGATGCGGAGGGAAACGACTTCCTCGACGCCTACAACAACGTTCCGGTCGTCGGTCACTCGAATGAGAGGGTGCGACAAGCGGTCACCGCCCAGCTGGGACAGCTGAACACCCACACCAGGTATCTCACTGATGACGTGGTGACGTACGCCGAACGGCTTACCGCTCTTTTCCCGGCACCGCTGAACCAGGCCATCTTCGCTTGCACCGGCAGTGAAGCCGTTGATCTTGCCGTCCGTATCGCGCGCAGGGCGACCGGACGCACCGGGATCATCGTGACACGGCACGCGTATCACGGGACGACAACACTGACCGCCCAAATTTCACCCGCCCTCGGCCCAAACAACCAAATCCCCGCCGAAGTCGCATTGGTGGATGCCCCGGATTCCGTGCGTGACCCGCAGGGCGAAGGCGCAGCCCTGTTTGCCCGGCGAATCGACGAAGCGGCGGAGGCGCTTGAAAAACGCGGCATCAAAGTGGCCGCGATAATTGTCGATTCCATCTTCTCCAGTGACGGCCTCCAGACGCAGCCCCTGGGGTTGCTCAAGAGCGTTGCCGACCGTGCACGGGCCCACGGCGCTCTGTACATCGCCGACGAAGTCCAGCCCGGCTTTGGCCGTACCGGCCTGAACTGGTGGGGCTTCCAGCGACACGATGTCGCGCCGGACATGGCGGTGCTCGGTAAGCCAATGGGCAACGGCCTTCCTATCTCCGCTGTCGTAGGACGAGAAGAACTCTTCACTGAATTTGGCCGAAAAGTACGGTACTTCAACACCTTCGGCGGAAGCGCCGCCAGCATCGCCGCTGCATCCGCAGTTCTGGACGAGCTTCAGGACCGGGAACTGCTACAGCACTCAGAAACTCTAGGCCTTGAACTTCTGGACGCTGTACGCAACCTGACCAGTGAGGATTCCGGCATCGCAGAAGTCCGCGGCGCCGGTCTTTTCCTTGCCGTGGAGTTCGTTAACCCGGACAACTCACCGGACCCCACACGGGCTGCCTACGTGGTCAACGCGATGCGGGAACGCCGAATCCTGATCAGCGCATCCGGCACGTACGACAACGTCCTCAAGATCCGGCCGCCGCTGGTCTTTCCCCGTTCGGCCACCGGCCGGCTTCTTGAAGGTCTCAACGAAAGCATCATTGCCTCCCGGACGCGCGGCGGACGGCCCTAGAACTCTCACTTATCCCCCTGTATCAACGACGATGGGAATTACAATGTCCATTTCTGTCCTGCAGGAGATTGCACTCCTCGAGGAGGTTCCAACCGGCTTGCTTATCAACGGTGAGTGGCGTGGCGCCGCGTCGGGCAAGACGTTCGATGTCGAGGATCCCGCCACCGGGAAGGTGCTGCTGAGCATTGCCGACGCCGGTCCGGAGGACGGCAAGGCGGCCTTGGACGCTGCCGCTGCGGCCCAGGAATCCTGGGCGAAGGTGCCCCCGCGTGAGCGCGGTGAAATCCTCCGCCGGGCGTTCGAGCTGGTCACCGAGCGGGCCGAGGACTTTGCGCTGCTGATGACCCTGGAGATGGGCAAGCCGCTGGCAGAAGCCCGCGGTGAAGTCACCTACGGAGCCGAGTTCCTGCGGTGGTTCTCCGAGGAAGCCGTCCGGGCCTTCGGCCGGTACTCGGTTTCCCCGGACGGCAAGTCCCGGCTGCTGGTGACCAAGAAGCCGGTGGGCCCGTGCCTGCTGATCACGCCGTGGAACTTCCCGCTGGCCATGGCCACGCGCAAGATCGCCCCGGCGGTGGCCGCAGGCTGCACCATGGTGCTGAAGTCCGCCAACCTGACGCCGCTGACGTCCCAGCTGTTCGCCGCCGTCATGCAGGAGGCCGGCCTGCCCGCCGGGGTCCTGAACCTCATCCCCACCTCCACGGCCGGAGAGACCACCGGGGCCCTGATCAAGGACTCCCGGCTGCGTAAGCTCTCCTTCACCGGTTCCACCGAGGTGGGCCGCCGGCTGCTCTCCGATGCGTCCGGAACTGTGCTGCGTACTTCCATGGAACTGGGTGGCAACGCCCCGTTCCTGGTTTTCGAGGACGCGGACCTGGACGCGGCCGTGACCGGTGCGATGCTGGCGAAGCTGCGCAACATGGGCGAGGCGTGCACCGCAGCCAACCGGTTCATCGTGCACGAATCCGTGGCCGCCGAATTCGCGGAGAAGTTCGCGGCGAAGATGAAGGACATGACCACCGCCCGCGGCACCGAACCCGAGTCCAAGGTGGGCCCGCTGATCGATGCCAAGAGCCGGGACAAGGTTCACGAACTGGTCTCCGACGCCGTCGCCTCCGGCGCGAAGGCGGTGCTGGGCGGGGCACCGGTGGAGGGCCCGGGCTACTTCTACCAGCCCACCATCCTGTCCGGCGTCTCCGAAGGCACCCGTATCCTCTCGGAGGAGATCTTCGGGCCCGTCGCCCCGATCATCACCTTCTCCACCGAGGACGAAGCCGTGCGGCTGGCCAACAACACCGAATACGGGCTGGTGGCGTACGTCTTCACCAAGGACCTCAACCGAGGCCTCCGGATGGGTGAGCGGCTCGAGACCGGCATGCTCGGCCTGAACGCCGGCGTGATCTCCAACGCCGCCGCACCGTTCGGCGGCGTCAAGCAGTCCGGCCTCGGACGTGAAGGCGGACTCGAAGGCATCGAGGAATACCTCTACACCCAGTACATCGGCATCGCCGACCCCTACGCTGGGTAGCATAACCCGAAGTATCTCTCGCCTCAGGCCAAGGTTCCGGAGGGTATGGCCCGGGGCACGCGCTGAGGCGGCTGCACATTTCGGGGTTGGTGGAGGGCTGTTACCGATGGCCCTCACGGCAGACCAGTGGGTCCTTCGTGGTCGCTATTGACCAGGCATCGAACGAGTGCGCGAACAGAAGTTGAACAAGGCTGCTGGTACCAACCCCGCATGTGGACTGCCGTCGGCATGCGCCGTACGTCGGGTTTCAACTCGTCAGACCCTCAAACGGTGGACGCTGGGTTTGGGGCAATTGGAGAAGCTGGACCGAGGGCAGCTCAAAAAGGGCAGGTGTGAAAACCTCCGGTGCAAGCGTCACGGAATGGGAGGCAATGTCCTACGGCGGTTCGGTCTGATGCCGGCCAGTTTCAGATTTCGAGATTGACAGGGCTTGGCATCTTTTCGTCAGCTCCTTTATGCCGCTGCCCGCCGCGTTGCGCTGCCACGCCCGCGAGGACGACGAGCGAGATGCCCACAACCTGGGTTGCAGAGGGTTGTTGGTTCAGGATGATCAGCCCCAGAAGGACTCCAACGGCGGGTTCCAGGGCCATGAAGGTACCGAATGCTGTAGTTGTCATTCGGCGAAGGGCCAGCATTTCGAGGGCAAACGGCAGTACGGGCAGCAGGATGGCGAGCCCGGCTGCAATCGCCAAAGTCTCAAAAGTGACATTCCTCGAGGCTTGGGGGATCCCGACAATGGCTGCAGTGAGGGAGGCAAGAGGGATGGTCATGGACAGCGCCCCGATGCCGGTGAAGCGGTCCCCAATTCTCTGCGTGAGGAGGATGTAGGCCCCCCAGGAGACGCCGGATAGAACCGCCCACGCAAGTCCGGCCACGTTGAAGCTGCCCTGCCACGGTTCGGTCAGCAGGACAACGCCGAGAAGCGCCAAGGTTGGCCAGAGGAGGGCCATGCGGGCGTGGCTACCGAATGCCGCGACCGTGAGGGGTCCGAGGAACTCGACAGCCACGGCGGTGCCCAGTGGTATTTGTTCGATTGCGGCGAGGAACGCCATCGTCATCACGCCGGTTGTGATGCCCAGCCCAAGCACCGGCAGCACATCACTTCGTTGGATGAAGCGCAGCGGTGGGCGGGCTATCGCAAAGAGAATTACAGCACCCATGCTGAGCCTGAGCCACGCGGCCCCTGCAGGACCCACAGCTTCAACCAAAGGTATGGACAGGGCCGAGCCCAGCTGGATCAAAAGAATTGCGGTTATCGCCATTCCCCAAGGCGGGACGGGAACCTTCACTGGGCGGTTCTGAGTCATCCAGGTTCCATTTCCGGGCACAGCCCCACTGTTGACGGCATTGATTCCTTACCGGTTCAAAGCCCCGCTCGGTCCCGGGGCTGGAGCGTGGCGGGCGCACCCGGCTCAGCGGCTGGGGCCTTTACCGGCCGGAACCGGTTTCGGTGAGTGCGCGGCGGTCCAGGTTTAGCTTCGAATTGCGGATGGAGTAGGTGAAGTAAAAGACCAGGGCAAGACCGGTCCAGACCAGGAAAGCGAAAAGGGTAATGGGGCGCAGGTCCTTGATGATCCAGAGGCAGCCGGCGATGGCGAGGATCGGCGTGGCCGGGTAGAGGGGGACCTTGAAGGGGGCCGGGGCTCCTGGGGAGTTCCGTCTACGGATCATGACTGCGATGGCCACAACCAAGAAGGCGACGAGAGTACCGACGCTGGTCAGTTCCGCCAGGAAATTGATGGGCAGGAACCCTGCCAGAACCGAGACAGCGACGCAGGTCATGATTGTCCCGGCCACCGGGGTTCGGGTTTTGGGGTGCACTTTGGCAAAGACTGGCGGGATGAGTCCGTCGCAGCTCATGGCGTAGAAGATGCGGGTCTGGCCGTAGAGGACGACGAGGGTGACGCTGAAAATAGAGATCACCGCGGCCACTGCCAGGACGGTACCTGCCCAAGTTGATCCTGTGACTGCCTGCAGAATCGCGGCGAGGCCGGCTTCCTGGCCCTCGAATTTGTCCGCTCCTTGTGCCGCCACGGCGACCAGTGCCACGGTCACGTACAGGGCGGTGACAACGGCCAGGGTGATCAGGATGGCCAGTGGCATGGTTCGAGAGGGGTTTTTGGCTTCGTTTCCCGCTGTTGAGACCGCGTCGAGCCCTATGTAGGAGAAGAAGATGATTCCTGCCGCCCCGGTAATGCCGGCGATCCCCATCGGGGCGAAGTTGGAGAAGTTGTCCGAGTTCCAGCCAGTCAATCCCACAACGATGAACATGATGAGGACGGCGATCTTGATCAGTACCATGACGGCGTTGGCTTTCGCCGATTCGCTGGCTCCCCGGATCAGCAACAGCGAGCACAGTACGACCAAGACGATTGCCGGGAGATTGACCGCCCCCCCGGCCTCAGGTGCGCTGGAGAGCGCTTCCGGGATGCGGAACCCGAACAGGTTCTCCAGGGCTTGGTTGAGGTACTCGGACCATCCCACGGAAACGGCGGCCGCTGAGACGCCATATTCCAGCAGGAGGCACGCACCCACGCCAACGGCGGGAAGTTCCCCTAGCGTCGCGTAGGCGTAGGAGTACGAGGAGCCTGACGCGGGCATGACGCTGGCCATTTCCGCGTAGCACAGTGCGGTAAGCCCCGCTACAACTGCGGCGATGACGAAAGACCAGATGACGGCTGGTCCGGCTACGGGCACAGCCTCGGTGAGAACGATGAAAATGCCCGTTCCCACGGTGGCACCGATACCAAGTGTGGACAGCTGGAAGACCCCCATGGTGCGGCGGAGGCTGCCCTCCCCCTCGGGACCGTCGCCGTGAGCGGTGACCGTGGTCTTGCGAAAAGCGTCTGTAAGAAGTGGGGACATCCCGGAAGTTCCTAAACATGTGGGCGGCCCGCGGGGCTGAAGTCTCGTTGTCCGCGGCGCCGGTGGCGCGGTGGTGTAGATCACCGCGACCAAGACTAGGCATATATTGCCTAATAGAGCAATATTTAGCGCATCTAGCCGCAGCTTCACAATAGCCTTGACATAGAATGCTCATTTGGGCAATATAAGTAACAGGACTGGCGGGTTGTTCGCCTGCCTTTTGGATCACTTTGGCCCTGTGGGTGCCACTGACTTTTGGAGCTGCCATGAAGATCAAAGACTTCGGCGTTGAGATCTGGATGAACCGGTATGAAAACGACTGCGTCTATAACCTGGGCGAGACCTGCGTTGAGTCCCTTACCGTGGACCAGCTCCTGACGATGGCGGGCCGGAAGGAGACGTTCCTTGCCGAGATCCTGCCCATGAAGCTCACCTACGGGGCCATCGAAGGTTCGGATCGGCTTCGTGAACTAATCGCTGGCCTGTATGAGACGCTCAAGCCGGAGAACACCATCACGACCCACGGTGCAATTGGTGCAAACGCCCTCGTGCACGAGACCTTGGTCGAACCCGGTGACGGTGTCATCTCTGTGCTACCGACCTACCAGCAGCATTACTCGATCCCGGAAAGCTACGGCGCCGATGTCCAGCTGCTGAAGCTGCGTCCCGAAAACGGGTACCTGCCCGACCTGGACGAGCTCAAAGCCATGGTGAGCTCCAACACCAAGCTCATCGTCCTGAACAACCCGAACAACCCGACCGGGTCGGTCATGGACCGCCAGATGTTGCAGTCCATCGCAGACATCGCCGCGACTGTTGGGGCGTACGTCCTTTGTGATGAGGTGTACCGGGGAACGGCACAAGATGGCGACGGTTTCACGGCCTCCATCGCGGACGTTTACGACCGCGGTATCAGCACGGCGAGCATGTCCAAGTCCTTCTCGTTGGCTGGCCTGCGCCTGGGCTGGGTGGCCGGCCCGACCGAGCTCATTGAGCGGGTCGCAATCCGGCGCGATTACAACACCATCAGCGTCGGCATGATTGATGATGTTCTGGCCCGGATCGCACTGGAAAACAAGGACGCGATCCTCGAACGTTCCCGGTCCATCGTCCGGACGAACCTCGCTATTCTCGACGAATGGGTTCAGCAGGAGCGGGCCATCACCTACGTGAAGCCCGCCGGGGGAACCACTGCGCTCCTGGAATACAACACCGGGGAGCCCTCCGCTGAGCTGGCAGCTGCACTGATGGAAGAGGTTGGGGTCCTAATGACCCCGGGCAGCGCTTTTGACCTCGAAGGCTGCCTTCGCATCGGCTACGCAAACAACGAGGAAGTTCTCCGTGCGGGACTTGCCAAGGTCAGCGAGTTCTTCTCCCGGCGCGCACAGTCCTAAACCCGTCCGGACCGGGCTCGACTCCTCCCGGTCCGGATCCCGCACCCCAGCTGAAGCCGCGGGGAACGCCACGGCGCGTTCCCCGCGGCTTTTCAGCATCCTGCACCAGCAACGAATCGAGTGTCATGTCCGAATACCAGGTCATCAATCCGGCAACAGGTCAGCGCGGGCGTAAGTACCCACTCATCACGAGCGAGACGCTGGAGAAGGTCATCAGCGCTGCCGATGCGGCCTACCGCAGCTGTGGGCGCGCCAGCACCGTGGCGGAGCGCAGCGGTCTGTTGAAACGCGTCGGGGACCTTCACCGGGAACGCCGTTCGCATCTGGCCGAACTCGCCGTGGAGGAAGTAGGCAAAACCCGTTCCCAGGCTTTGGGCGAGGTGGACTTCACCGCCGACATCTACGACTACTACGCCGCCCACGGGGATAAATTCCTGCAGGACGAGCCCATCGAGCTGATCTCAGGCACCGGAAGTGCCTTGGTCCGCAGAAGCCCCATCGGTGTCCTGCTGGGGATCATGCCCTGGAACTACCCCTATTACCAGGTGGCCCGGTTCGCCGCCCCCAATCTGCTGCTGGGCAATACGGTGGTGCTCAAACACGCACCGCAGTGCCCCACTTCCTCAGCCGCCATCGAAGACCTGTTCCTCGAAGCAGGCCTCCCCGAAGGCGGCTACACAAACATCTACGCCAGCAACGACCAGATTGCCGAGATTATCGCCGATCCCCGGATTCAGGGCGTGTCCCTTACAGGATCGGAGCGGGCAGGCGCTTCCGTAGCCGAGCTGGCGGGACGCCACCTCAAGAAGGTCGTCCTTGAACTGGGTGGATCAGATCCTTTCATCCTCCTGTCCACCGAGGACCTCGACGCCGTGGTGGAATGCGCGGTCACCGCTAGGCTCGACAATAACGGTCAGGCCTGCAATGCCGCCAAACGGTTCCTCGTAGCAGAGGACCTCTACGAGCCGTTTAAAACCCGTTTCGCCGAGGCGCTGTGCAGGGTATCCCCCGGCGATCCGTCACTGCCCGGCACCTTTCTTGGACCCGTGTCCTCGACTGCGGCCGCAGACCGTCTCCAGGAACAGCTCGACCTGGCAGTTAATTCAGGCGCGACAGTCTTGACCGGGGGCACCCGTTCGGGCACCTATTTTCCCGGAACTATCCTGGACGGGCTGGACCCGAAAAACCCGGCCTACTACGAGGAATTTTTTGGCCCGATTGCCTCTATCCAGAAATTCTCTTCCGAAGATGAGGCGGTGAGGGCCGCCAATGACAGCGCTTTTGGCCTTGGATCCTACGTTTTCACCACCGACTCCGAACAGGCCCTGAGGGTGGCGGACCGGCTTGAGGTCGGCATGGTCTTCATCAACGGCGTCGGAGCCGAGTCTGCCGAGCTCCCATTCGGCGGGGTCAAAAGGTCAGGGTTTGGACGGGAACTGGGCCGGTACGGTGTCGACGAGTTCGCCAACAGGAAACTCATCCGCACCATCGGCTAAACGCCATCCCGGGCCACGCCATCCCTGACCGGACAGGGGAAGCACGGAAACAGTGTTCCCGTGTTTCCCCGAGAATTTCTGCAAGGACACCTGCAACTGCAAGAGGAATCATGAGAGACGACAAGGCGCCGCCCAAACTGCGCTTGGACACTGAGCGCCAGCACCCAATGCCGTCACCTGCAAGCAGGTATTCGGGCTCGAGTTCAATCGAAGGCCAGGACCCCGGGGACTTTCCGCTTTTCTTTGACCCCGTGGCCCAACTGCTGCAAGGCATGGTTGCCGACGTCGACGATCCCCTACGACGGGTTCTCCCCCAACGCCCGGCTGCCACCTCCTCAAGCCAAAGAAAGCGGCCCTCCCACCACCTAATGACCCGAAACGCCAGGATCAGTGCTGTGGTGACAGACCTAAGGAATCTGCAGACCACGCAGCAGGACGATGGGTCCGAACAGGCCCGGAAGGTGCACTAGATGCTTAGACCAAACAGAGAGACGCAGCGACCTGAAGCCGCACCACGCTCGGGGTCATCCGTCGGCGAAGACACTCGGGAGTGCGATGAAGACTGCCATTATTGTGCAGGACCCGAAACGGACTGACCTCCCGCCGCGATCGGGCAGTCACCCGGTCGTGCCCCGGCCGCCCGTATCCCCGCAGTTCATCAAGCCCTGCGCCACCAGCCCGACGGGCAACAATCTGGAGCAGGAATGAAGAAAGGCCTCTTTGCGTAGAACCAACGCGAAGAGGCCTTTCGACATGAGTCTTACGGCTGGTCACCCGTCAAGATGGGTGGGTGCGAACATCGTCAGGAGCGTTTCGACGACGACGACGTTGGGCCCGTCAGCGGCGAATCCGGCCTTGAGCGCGTCCCCCACATCCTCCGGGGCCACCCGGGTTGCCGGCACCCCGAAGGACTCCGCAAGCTTCACGAAGTCGGGCCGGGCCAGTTCGGTAGCCGTGGCCTTCCCGAAAGCGCCCACCATGTACTCGCGCAGGATGCCGTAGCCGCCGTCGTCCACGATCAACCAGGTGACGGGCACGTTGTGCTGCTTCGCGGTGGCCAGTTCGCTGATGGAGTACATGGATGATCCGTCGCCGGAAACTGCCAGTACCCGCCCGGACCCGCCGCGTGATGCAAGGCCCGTGGCTGCACCAATGGCCGCAGGGAAACCGTAGCCGAGGCCGCCGGCGCCTTGGGCTGAGTGGAACTGCCCTTCGCGCGCGTCCCAGCAGGACCAGCCCCAGTAGGCTGCGATGGTCATGTCCCAGAAGGTCTGCATGCCCGCTGGGACTGCTTCACGGATATCGGCCATGAACTCCAGTTCCTTGCCTAGGTTCTGAGACCCCAAGCGTGCCTCGACCTTGGCGAGGGACTCCTTCACCAGCTCTTCCGGTGGCCTCCCGCGCCAGCTTGGCTCCGTGGGCTGTTCCCGGATGAGAGCGGCGTCCAATGCCGCCAGGGCCTGGCCGGCGTCGGCCCGGATGCCGAGACCCGGTCGGTTGGACTCCAGGACGCGGGGTTCGGCGTCGATCTGGATGATCCTGCCGCGGGGCTCGAAGGTGAAGTAGTTGGAGGTGACTTCGCCCAGGGAGGAGCCGATGACCACGAGGACGTCGGCGTCCTCGAGCAGATCGGTCATGTAGCGGTCTTCGATCCAGGACTGCAGGGACAGTTCATGGTTCCATGGGAACGCGCCGTTGCCGCCCGGGGTGCAGATCACCGGCGCGCGCAGCTTCTCGGCAATCGAGAGCAACGATTTCTCCGCCTTGCCGCGACGGGTCCCGCCGCCGGCAATGATGGCCGGGCGTTGTGCTGACTCCAGCCACTTCACGGCCTCGCGCACCAGCTCAATGCGGGGCGGGTTGTCAGCAGCTTCGGCCAGGGCGTCCTCCACCGGCGGCATCATGATCGGGTCCAGCAGGACGTTTTGCGGGATTTCGAGCCACACGGGTCCTTGGGGAGAGGAGATCGCTTCGGTCCAGGCGTCCTGGATGGCCGAGGGGATGCCGGAGGCGTGCTGGATCAGCCGCTGGCTCTTGGTGACGTTGGCGGCGGAGGCCTTCTGGTCATCGAGCTGGTGCAGCATGCCTTTGCGGCGGGCGCCGAGGCCTTCGAGCGGGATCTGGCTCGCGACCACCACCATCGGGACGCCGGTGGCATAGGCTTCCTGCAGCCCGGCGAGGGATGTCAGCGCGCCGGGGCCGGTGGAGAGAAACAGGACGCCGACCTCGCCGGTGGCGCGGGAGTACCCGTCCGCAGCGAAGGCGCTGTTGTTCTCCACCCGGGAGGAGACGAAGTGGAGGTTGCCGCGGCCCATGGCGTCGAAGAGGCCCAGAGCGTGCTGGCCCGGGATGCCGAAGACCGTCTTGGCTCCCAGCGCTTCGAGGGTCTCGACGACAAGGTCACCGCCGTTGCGGACAGTCTGACCCGTGATGTCAGAGGTTTGTTGGTGCATGGCTGGTTCTGTTCCTTGCTTCTGTTGGTGTTCCGGGTGATCCCGTGATCCTCCGCGGGATTTGCCCGGTGCTGTGTGAGCTTCAGGGGCCCTCGTGGAGGACGCGGTAGCCATCGTCGATGTGGATGATTTGCCGCCGCCGTGGGACGGATAGGACCCAGATGATTTCCCGGTCGTCAGTCATGGCATCAACGGTCCCGGCGATCGGGGGCAGCCCAGGGTGGGCCAGGAGCACTTCCTGGCCTACTTCCAGCCTGTCCCATCCTTTGGCTTGGGTCCTGACGGTACTGATTGCTGCTTCCATGATTGTCCTTCTTTGCACAGAAGCTCCAGGGCTCCTTCCCTGGAGCTTCTGACGCGGCGATCTTTCTGTAGTACTTAGTCCGCGACGACGGCCAGTACGTCGATTTCGACAAGGGCGCCGGGGGCCAGCTGGGCGCCCACTGTCACTCGTGCCGGGAAGGGCTGCGGAACGATCCTGCTGTAGGCGCGGTCGAAATCATCGAAGTCATCGTCCGAGGCCAGGTAAACGCGGCTGATGAGCACATCGGCCCAGGAAGCGCCCGCCTCGGCCAGCAGGATGGTGATCTGACTCAGGCTTTGCTCGGTTTGGGCTTCGATGCCACCGGCAAGAATCCCGCCTTTGACGGGGTCGATGGCCAGCTGCCCTGACAGCTGCAGAAACTGGCCGATCTGCTTTCCCTGGCTATAGGAGCCGACGGCGGCCGGTGCGGCAGCCGTATCGATGATTCGCTGTTCCATAGGTGTCGTTCCTTTGTTTGTCTCAAGAGTTGTTAGGGAGGTGGGCATGCCCGTTGATGGGCCGTACAATATGCTTAGAGAGCAATATACTGCACAGATCTGCGACAATCAATAATTTTGGTTCTCACTTCTAATGATGCGAATTTTGATGAGGATGTGATTGGGTCGCCGCGTGACCAAGCGCTGATAACGGATGAGGTGGCAACGCAGCAGTTGATTGGACGGCGTGTCCGAAGGCGGCGGACGGAGCTGGGGATGACTCTTGCCGTGCTGGCCCGTTCAGTCGGGGTAAGCGTCGGATCCCTTAGCAGAATGGAAAACGGAGAAAGGGTGGCAAGCCTGCCCACCCTTGTTGGGCTATGTGCTGTTTTGCGCCTTCGCGTGGAGGACGTGCTCGACCCCTTGGAGGAACCTGCTGCCAGGGTCGTGTGGGCCACGGGACACCTTCTCAATGAGCGGGGGCCAGCGGGGCTCTCGGTCCAGACTGTGGCTCAACAGGGCAGCCCCTCCCTACTGATGGTTAACGCTGTGCTGGATGGCGGGGGCAGTTGCGCTGTTCATGGACCTGGAGTACTTGTTGCAGTGCAAGCAGAGGGTTATTCACTCCTGAATGCCCCGGGATCCGAGTATGTTCTTGAACCCGGGGATGCCCTGACATTTTCCACACGCGGTCCTATTATCTGGGTCAACAAGTGGCCCACTGTGTCCAGAGCACTCTGGACGGGAATCCCGGATGTCAGGTTCGAAAGCCCCGACGTCGCAGCCTTGTAAGGGTGCCATCAGGCAGCAACTGGGGTGCCGTTGCCGCTGGCTCCCCTAGGGGGTATTGATAACCACGATCCTTACGAAGCTGACCTCATCGCTGGAGTCATTTCTGTAGGAATAGGTGCGGTCAGTCGCGATGCGGGCTACGCCACCGGCAGGAACGACGTAGGTCTCGCCGTCCACATCAAGACTGAGGGTGCCGCGGATAACCGCCAGCATTTCTTCAGAACCCTGAGGGTCTGGCTCAGCGTCGTAATGGCCGCCGGGCGCCAAGGTCCAGTCCCACATCTCGGCAGGTCCCTGGCTTTTGGTCGTGGTAAAAACGCGCCCCTGACTCCCTCCGCCTCCCCGCCACACGACAGTGGCCTCATCTTCGGGAATCACCTCAACCGGGTTGTCGGTCCTGGACCGGACCAGAGCGGAGAATTCCACGCCCAGGGCGCGGGCTACCTTGTCAAGCGTCACCAGAGAGGCGTTGGCGGTGCCCGCTTCGATAGCCGTCAGCATCCGCCGGCTCACGTCCGAACGCTTCGCGAGGTCCGTAACCGACACCCTTTGAGCGGTTCGCAGCTTTTTGATCGTGCCGCCAACGAGTGCTATCAGCGACTGTCCCGCTGCATCGACCTCGGTCATGTTCCTGCTCCCTGTAACAGTGAGTGATAAAGTGCTCACTTGGAGCGTATCAGCTGGTGTCACGTCTCAGCTGGTCAAATGCAAGGGGTTCTTGTTCGAGGCGCAACCGTGGCCTTATACTGCCCTTGTGAGTATTTTATTGCTCATGTTGACTCTTCCCTCTCCTACCAGCTGGCCGGTCAGGCGCTGCCTCATCCGGCCGTAGCGGAGGAGTAGATCCCCGACACGCCAAGGAGCAAAACTTGCTTTCCTCGATGCTTGACCCTGCCGTTGTTACCGTCACCGTCGACAGTGCCGAAGTAGTCCCGGACGTCCTATCTGCTGCGATTGAGCGTGTACGCGAAGCCGCTGCTGGCAATACTTCCCGCGGCATCCTCGTGACCCAGCACGCGCCAGGCGAATTCAGTATCCGTCTTAGTGATGACGTTCCCTATGGGCTGACTCGTGAACGATACGCGTACTGACCCTGCGCATGCTTAGCCGCTGACTCCCGCCCGACCCGTTCCCCCGATCAAGCAAGGACCCGCCATGCCAGTACCGCACGATTCCACCACCCCTCCAGCCGAGCCGACCAGCGTCACGGGCAGCAGCCGCGTGAAGCGCGGCATGGCCGAGATGCTCAAGGGCGGCGTCATCATGGACGTCGTCAACGTCGAGCAGGCCCGCATCGCCGAAGACGCCGGTGCCGTGGCAGTCATGGCGCTGGAGCGTGTTCCGGCCGATATCCGTGCCCAGGGCGGCGTGTCCCGCATGTCCGATCCGGACATGATCGACCAGATCATTGACGCTGTGTCCATCCCGGTCATGGCCAAGGCCCGCATCGGCCACTTCGTCGAGGCCCAGGTCCTGCAGTCCCTCGGTGTGGACTACATCGACGAGTCCGAGGTCCTGACCCCGGCCGACTACGTCAACCACATCGACAAGTGGAACTTCAAGGTTCCCTTCGTCTGTGGTGCCACCAACCTCGGTGAGGCCCTGCGCCGCATCAACGAGGGCGCGGCCATGATCCGCTCCAAGGGCGAGGCCGGCACCGGCGACGTCTCCAACGCCACCGGCCACATGCGCAAGATCCGTTCCGAGATCGCCAAACTGGCTGCCCTGCCCGAGGACGAACTGTACGTCGCGGCCAAGGAACTGCAGGCCCCGTACGAACTGGTCAAGGAAGTCGCCGCCGCCGGCAAGCTCCCCGTCGTACTGTTCACCGCCGGCGGCATTGCCACCCCGGCTGACGCCGCCATGATGATGCAGCTGGGCGCCGACGGCGTGTTCGTCGGATCCGGCATCTTCAAGTCCGGCAACCCCGCCCAGCGCGCGGCCGCCGTCGTGAAGGCCACCACCTTCTTCGACGACCCCGACGTCATCGCCAAGGCCTCCCGCGGTCTGGGCGAAGCCATGGTCGGCATCAACGTCGACGAAATCCCCCAGCCCCACCGCCTGGCCGAACGCGGCTGGTAAAAACCTCCGGACCCTTATGCTGGGAAAAATGGGTGGCTGCCGCGTAAGGCAGCCACCCATTTTTGCGTTCATGTATCCGGCGGCCTGTCGGGCGTAAAGGACGGTTCTTCACCTGTAAGCAGGCGGTACAGGACGCGGGCCCCGAATATGAGCGCCTCGACTGGAACACGTTCATCGGTACCGTGGAACATGGAAGAGAAGGAATACCCCGGAGGAAGTTTCAAGGGCGCGAACCCGTAGCCCTGGATGCCGATGTCGGCAAAGGAGGCATTGTCCGTTGACGCCGAGGATGTATAGGGAACAACTTTGCAACCGGGATCCTCGGCCGCGAGGGATGCCTGCATCGAGGCGACAAGCGAGGCACCTGGATCGGCTTGGTCTGCTGCTGTCAGATCGAGAACGTCCATCGCGACGTCGGGGCCGGCGAGGAAGGCCAGTTCCTCCAGAAACTCTTCCTGGTACCCCGGGACGAACCGGCCATCCACATACGCTTCGGCACTGCCAGGCACCACGTTCAATGAGCGCCCCGCCTTCAGGACCGTAGGGTTCGCCACGTGGCGCAAGGATGATGTCAGCATCCCGGCAACCGGCGCGAGAACACTGTCCTGAAGCGCCTCAGGATCACCTGACACGTCAGGTGCCCCAAGTTTTGCGAGAGATTCTGTCATCTGCCCGGACACGTCAGTAAGCCGCAGGGGCCATTGGTGGCCCGCGATGCGCGCCACGGCGGCCGACAGGATGCCAATGCTGTTGCGGGGGTTGGTGATTGAGCCATGCCCGGCGGTCCCTCGGGCTGTCAGGCGCAGCCACGCGACACCTTTGCGTTCTGATTCCAGCAGGTAAATCCTTTGGTCCGGCCGAATCTGTACTGAAAAGCCGCCCACCTCGCTGATGGCTTCGGTGCAATCAGCGATAAGGTCCCGGTGGTTGTTCACAAGCCACCGGGAGCCCAGGGTAAAGGCGTTCTCCTCATCGGCCAGGAATGCCAGAACAAGCTCGCGCTGAGGCTGCACGCTCCGGCGCTGCATTTCCCTGGTGGCCGTGAGGATCATTGCGACCATGTGTTTCATATCGATGGAGCCACGCCCCCAAAGGAACCCGTCAATCACTTCACCGGCGAACGGATCCACCGCCCACAGTTCCCGGTCGGCCGGTACTACGTCCAGGTGTCCATGGACGAGCAGCGCAGGGCCGGCCCGGCCGGGAACCCGTGCCACCAGGTTCGTACGCCGGGCTTCGGGCTCCAGCAGTGTGGACTCGATGCCCACCTCAGCGAGCTTGGTGGCCACGTACTCGGCTGCTGCCCTCTCCCCCGGGCCTGACCCGTCCCCATAGTTGGAACTGTCGATCCGTATGAGATCCCGGCAGATCTCCACGACTTCCTCGAAGCCCGAACCCAGTTGCCTATCCGTGGAGCCAGCCGGGGACGGCGGGACCCGCGGGGTAGGCGGGGTTGGGTTGAAGGTGTTCACAGGACCCGTGACAGAAACGACTGGGTCCGCTCATGCTTGGGGCTGAGCAGAACCTCGTCAGGGGTTCCCTGCTCGACGATGACCCCGCTGTCCAGGAAGACGACCTGGTCTGCTGCTTCGCGGGCGAAGCCCATCTCATGGGTCACGACAACCATCGTCATTCCGGAGGCGGCGAGGTCCCTCATCACCTTGAGAACTTCGCCCACCAGCTCAGGATCCAAGGCAGAGGTCGGCTCATCGAAAAGCATCAGCTCTGGCTTCATCGCCAACGCCCTGGCGATGGCAACACGCTGCTGCTGGCCGCCGGAGAGCTGAGCGGGGAAATGGTAGGCCTTGTTGCCTAGACCTACCTGCTCCAAGAGAGCCGTCGCCCTGGCATTGGCACTGGCTGCGGACTCTTTGAGCACCCTGCGGGGTGCTTCCATCACATTTTCAATCGCGGTCATGTGGGGAAAGAGGTTGAACCTCTGGAAGACCATGCCGATCTTTGATCGCTGTCGGGCGATGGAGCGTTCATCCAGTTCGTGCAGAATTTTCCCCTCTTCGCGGTAGCCCACCAAATCTCCGTCGACGTAAAGGCGGCCGGAGTCTATGCGTTCGAGGTGGTTGATGCACCGCAGGAGTGTGCTTTTGCCCGAACCGCTGGGACCCAGCAGGCAGGTCACGTCGCCGCGGTTAACGGTCAAGTCCACGCCCCGCAGGACTTCGTGGTGTCCGAATTTCTTGCCGACGTTATCCGCCAACACCATGGTGTCGTTCATCGTGCTCCTCTTTTCGGACGGGGGGTTGAGGAGGGACGGACTCCGCGGCCGAACCTCTTTTCCAGCTGGCTTTGCCCCAGCGAAAGCAAGGTGGTCACGATGAGGTACCAGATCGACGCCACTACCAGCAACGGAATCACCTTGTAGTTCTGTGCGTAGACCTGCTGAAGGTTCGTCATCAGGTCATTGCCGGCGATCACGGACACCAGGGCTGAGGTCTTCAGCAGGGAGATCACTTCGTTGCCCATCGGGGGTACGACCACTCGCATTGCCTGGGGAAGGATGATCCTTTGCATCGTCACGGCCCGGTTCATTCCCAGCGCTGACGCTGCCTCACGCTGTCCGCCATCAACCGATTGGATGCCGGCCCGGACGATTTCCGAAGCATAGGCGGCCTCATTTAGGCCCAAGGCAAGGATGGCCGCGGTGGTGGAGTTAATCAGGGCAGAGGTTGGGGATGAGAAAAAGACGGTATCGGTGAAAGGGATGCCGATAGTGATGGATGGAAAAAATGCGCCGATAAAGCCCCAGAAAATGATCTGCACCAGGACCGGAATACCGCGGAATAACGTGACGTAGGCTCCAGCCACGGCCCGGAGCACCCAGTTGTGGGACAGGGTCATAATCGCCACGATCGTTCCGCCCACCAGGCCGATGACCATGCTGATCACTGTCAAGTAGAGGGTGACCAACAACCCACGGACGGTCAGCTCCGCGAACAGATAGGCGCCCACGGTGGGCCAGTCCAAGTTGGGGTTTGCCGCGAACACCCAAGCGATTCCCAGCGCCGCGAGGCCGATGACCATCGCCGCGACTGTCCGCCATGGATGCCGCAGTTTCCGGACTTCGAAATCGTCCGCTCTGCGCTCAGTTTGCACGCTTACCGACATGATCAGCCTCCGTGCTGGTTCGTTGTCGCCTTATCCAGAGCGGTCTGGCCCACGCCGTACTTATCGAGGATTGCCCGGTATGTTCCGTTGTCCATCAATTTCTGAACCGCTTTTTCCACCGCATCGGAAAACTGCTTCTCGGTCTTAGGGATTCCAATGCCAATGAGTGAGCTCTCATAGCCCCCCGGCGCTGACGGGTCGTTAATAACCTGCACAGTCGAATCCTGCGTTGCTGCATAAGCCAACGCAGGCAGGTCCCCCACGATTGAAGTGATGGAACCACTGTTCAAAGCGAGCTGCTCATCCGAAAAGGCCGGCAATGCCTTGATCTCGATAGCAGCCTTACCCGCAGAAGTGCACTTCCCGCTCTGCGAAGATACGAGGTCTGCCTGGAGGGAACCGTTCTGGACGGCTACACCCTTGCCGCACAAGTCATCCAAAGTCTTGATGTCAGAGTTTGTTTTTTTCACCAGGATGCCGGAACCGGACCGGGCATAGTTCACGAAGTCCAGCTGCTTTTCACGCTCTGCTGTGTCGAAAAGTGTAGCCATCAGCACGTCGTACTTGCCCGCCTGCAGCCCAGGAATGAGGCCGTCATAAGGCTGCTGTGAGAAATCGAAAGGGACACCCAGGGTCTCTCCGATGGCATGGCCCAGGTCAATTTCCAAACCAATCAATTCCTGGCTGCCCGGGCCGGCGAACATCTGGTAAGGCGCAAACGGGGCGTTGGTGGCGACCCGGACTGTCCCGGCATTCCGAAGCTTCTCTGGAACCAGGGCAGCAAGGGCTTCATCCTTTAAAGCAGTGGGAATGGCTGCGGAGGGAGCCGCGGTGTTCCCCGCGGTGTTCACCGAAGGATTGGAACAACCAGTCAGTGCCACCGCAGACACGGCAAAGGTTAGGGCACCAACAGCTGCTGTGCGCAGAAAGGCACTGTGATTCGGCAACATTCGCATGTCTACTCCATGGTCCTGCCCGGGTAGCCGGGGCTGCGTTTCTGAGAAGCCTTCACGACTTCCCATTACTCATTGTGAGCAATATAACACCCATTAGACTATGGGCTCGAGGATTGGGCAAGAGCAAGTGCAATATTTCACTCACAGTGGTGGCGTCTGGGTTCTCATTTTCGCGCGAATGCTGCATCCCCGCCTGGCAGGGCTATATCCGATTGGCAAAGGTTATGCGCTCAACGGAGCACCCTTTCGACCCCGGCCGCGCCACCCGCCCTCCGGATGGCAGGGAATGTTCCGCGCGCGCAAACACATTGGCGCAACCAGGCGGGTCAACCTTCACTTATAGACGCTCGAAATCGGCCTGGACGCCTTCTTGCCGCGGGACAACTGGCATGGGCATCATACTGCCCGAAAACTCGCCGCGCTCCAGCCTCGACAGCCGATCGAATCATTCTGCAGGCCACTCTATCCCTGGCCGAGGATGTATTGTATGCACTATATTGCGCATCCATAGAGAGGAGTGTTCGCTTCATGAGCTACCCAACACACCCGGAGTGGGAACGCCGTCTCCCAGAGGCGCTCAGTCTGGTCCGTGGGCACCTGCCAACCACGCCGCTTGTGCCTATTTCGTTGGACGGCTTCGATGCGCCGGCTTATCTCAAGCTGGAAACTTTGCAGCCTACGGGCTCATTCAAAGTCAGGGGCGCCCTCGCAGCGGTGGCAGCTGCCAAGCGAAGCGGACTACCCGTTGTCTCCGCATCAGCCGGCAATCACGGTCTTGGCATCGCGTTTGCCGCTGAAAGGCTGGGGACCACTGCTGTTGTCGTCGTACCGGAGAACGCGTCCACCGCCAAAGTGAATGCATTGCGCCGTTACGACGTTGATTTGCGGCTCATTGGGAACAGCTACGACGCTGCAGAGGAGGCGGCTGTCCGCATCGCCGAAGAAACGGGCGGCCGGTTCGTTTCAGGTTACAGCGACCCCGATGTCATCGCTGGACAGGCGTCAGTGGTGGCGGAAGTTCTCTCGCAGCTGGACGGCGAATTTCAGATTGTCGTACCGGTCGGCGGAGGGGGGCTCGCAGCCGGCATTGCCTTAGGGGCGCCCAAACGGGCCAGCGTCATCGGCGTCGAATCCGAACACTCGCACGCTGTATCAGTCGCAATGGCCGCGGGGCGAAACATCCAGGTGGACATTGGCGCCACCATTACCGACGGCACAGCAGGAAACATTGCGCACGATGCCTTCACTCCGCAAATATTGCGCGAGCACGCCGTCGCGATGGTTCGGGCGGAGGAGCAAGCTGTCAGGTCTTGCGTCCGCGATCTAGCTCTGCACTACGGCGTCGTCGGAGAAGGAGCAGCCGTTATGGGTATTGCCGCTGCCGTTTCTGGTTCCATACCGGCAAACCAGCCGACAGTCTTTGTCATCACGGGCCGAAATATAGCAACCGAGAGGTTCATGGGTCTGGTAGGGTCCTAGCCCCATACCTGGATCCCTGATCCGGTCGGCCCTGCTCGCCTCGTAGTTTGGACCTCGCTGGCGAACTGGCTGGTCGAGCCCACCGGCTGGCCTGACGGACGTCCTCTTCAGACACGATCAAGACGTTACCTTCAGCTGGTTGATGAACCAGGAGTTTTTGTGTGCGGCGAGCAGGGGACTCGGAAAGCAAGTCGATGGACCGGACGCCCAGCGCGTCAGCGAGTTGCTCTAAACCTGTCAGACTGATATTTGCCGTCCCGCTTTCCAACTTGATGACAGTTCGACGGCTGATCCTGGCGCGATCAGCCAGTGCCACTTGGCTGAGTCCAGCAGCCGCCCGAAAGCGCCGCACATTCTCACCTAGTCGAACCAACACCCCTGTCTTTTCCTCACTTCTCATGTGCAATATTGTTCGTCATGTGTGGAATGCAGCGCATTGTCCGCGCCATGATTCAAGCAGATGACCGCGCATTCACTGGGGTGGACGGAGCTGGGCTTGCCGAGTACTTCATCTATGTCCGCGACGCAATGGTTCAAGGAAGTCCCAAACGGAAAATTCATTGCCGGTGCTTACTGGTTCCAAGTTGCTCGGGTTCTGACGAGACGGTGAGGAGGACCTTTCCCACATGATCACCGGATTCGAGCCGGGCGTGCGCCTGAGTAACTTCTGACAGGTCAAAGGAGCTGTCGATGAGAAGTCGGACGGCTCCGCATTCGATGAGTGGCCATATCTGTTCGAGAACGCCTCTTACGATTCGTGTGCGGTCCACAAGGGGACGGTCTCGCAGCGACGTGACATGCAAAGACATTCTCTTGGACATCATTTGACCCAGGTCAATTTCTGCTATTTTTCCGCCTTGCAACCCGATCGTCACGATCTTGCCGTCCTCCGCGGAAGCCGCAATGTTGCGCGACAAGTACGCTGCTCCCATATTGTCCAGGATCAGATTGACGCCAACTCCGTCGGTGACATCATGAATTACGTCGACGAAGTCCGTCGTACGGTAATTGATAACAGTGTCCGCGCCCAGCTCTTCACACACACGCATTTTTTCTTCGCTTCCACAGGTGGCCAAAACTTGCGCGCCAAGGCTGTGCGCGATTTGAATTGCACCAGCACCAATACCGCCTGCACCTCCGTGGATCAGGACTGATTGCCCCGCCTGCAGCCGGCCGATTTCCATCAGGTTCGACCAGACAGTGGCAGCCATCTCCGGAAGGCCACCCGCGGTCAGGAGACCTACGTTCTTGGGCAAAGGCAGGACCAGGGACGAATCCACCGCAACGCGCTCGGCGTACCCACCGCCGGGAAGCAGGGCGCATACGGCGTCGCCCGGCTGCCAGGGAGTGGCAGCTGTACCGACTGCAACAATTGTTCCCGCGCACTCCAGGCCCATGCGTTGATTGACCTCAGGTTTCAGAGCGTATGCTCCGACGCGTTGCCGCAAATCCGCGAAGTTCACTCCTGCAGTTGAGACATCGATCAGTACTTCATTTTCCAAAATGCTCGGCTCGTCAACTTCGACGATTCGCAGGACTTCGGGTGAACCGGGCTTTTCGTAATCGATGGCTCGCATTCCAGCCTGTTCTTCCGTGTCTCGTGACTCTTGCCATGGATTTGGCTTTGGCGATGGTTAGCTATCAGTTTTGGGATCGGCCATGGCCCCTTTGGGCACATCTGCACAGAGGCTCGTGCCTCTCTGGAGTATCCCTCGGCTACTTGAGCGCGGCGGCGAACCGGTCCATGCCAACTTCTAGAATCTCCTGGCCCGCTGCGAATGACAGCCTTATACTCCCCTCGCCGCTGGGCCCATACTCGTTGCCAGCTCGGACAAGAACGCCATGGTCCCGGAGCCTTTGCACCATATCCAGCGAAGAAACCGGGTCCGAGTAGTAAACCAGTACGTAAAATGCTCCCTCCGGGTCGACCCACCTCAGCCCCGGTATGCGGCGGAGCCTGTCCAGGACGTAGTCTTTGCGTTTACGGTATTCGCGGATCTGCTCTGCTACTTGAGACGGTCCTAGCGTCAGGGCGACGATGGCAGCCCTCTGGACGGCGGCGTTAATGGAGCCATTCATTCCACGATGCACTTGGCGGATCCAGCCCGAGATGCCTGGTGGGGCGATGACATATCCCACTCTCCATCCGGTCATCGAGTACGTTTTGGAGAGCGTCTGACACAGCACGATTCGTTCCCTTATTTCTGGAACGGCCAAGCATGGAACGAACGTGCTGTTGTAGTCGAAATCAGCGTAGGCCTCATCGGCCAAGACGAGGCATCCTGTTCCTTCAAGCGCTCGACCTAGCCGCTCGAGCGACTCTTTTCGAAGGATGACTCCCGTTGGATTGCCCGGGTTGCACAGTACTAGCAGGCGCGCGCTCTTGGCCGCGGTAGCTACCTTTTCGACGTCCAGTTGGTGTTGTGGGGTGAGGGGCACGAAAACTGGGATGGCGCCGATCAATCGGACTATGTCTGCATACAGGGAATATGTGGGTTCGGGGATGACCACTTGGTCGCCTGGGTTTACTGTCGCCATGAGCGTAGCAGTGATGGCGCTGCTGCCGCCGTGGGTGATCAGGACGTCGTTTGAGGAAATGGCCGCGCCTGTTTGTTGTGTCGTTCGATGGGCTATCAGTTCCCGTAATTCGGGATCGCCGTTGAAGTCGCCGTAGTTCGTATAACCGGCCTGCAGCGCGCTGCACATCGCATCAACAATCGATGTCGGGGTGGGAAAGTCCGGTTCGCCGATGCCAAGCGAGACCAAACCCTCCGGGACGACCCCTGTGACTGGACGAAGGGAATTATCAGATACGGTGGCCGCTGTCCGGGCCGGGCTGTACAACTCCATGGGCTTTTTGATCTCCAATATGCTGTGAGGCTGCGCACGTATTCGGTGGAGACTGGGGAGACAGGCTGTTTCCCGTCTCCCCAGTGGTCTGTCAGCGAACCGGGAGAGGGAACCTAGGTCCCGAGTAGGTTCCACTCCACACCCGAATGGCTTCGACATTCTTCCGGAGGCGTTCGAGTTGTTCGATGACACGCGCTGGCGCGGTGCCCCCCTTTCCTGTTCGAGCTGCGAGTGCAGCGTCAACCGTGAGATGTGGGCGAATATCCACGCTCAGACGGCTGTCGACTGCCTGGAGCTGTTCGTCCGAAAGCTCGGACAACTGGTCGAAGCCAAGGTCTTCGCATGCTTTAACAACGGCACCGGAAATTTCATGGGCCTCGGCGAAGGGTACTCCCCGGCGAGCCAGCCAATCTGCGACTTCCGTTGCCAGGGTAAATCCACGGGAGGCATCGCTCAGCATTTTGTCGTCATTGGCCTGAAGAGTTCGGACCATTCCGGCAAGCGCGGGGAAGACGACGTCAATAGTCTCCACGGCATCAGCGATGATGCGCTTGTCCTCCTGCATGTCCCTATTCAACGCAAGTGGGAGACCTTTCATCACGGACATGAAGCCTGCGACGTCACCAATCAGACGCCCCGCCTTGCCGCGTGTGAGTTCAGCAATGTCGGGATTTTTCTTCTGCGGCATGATGGAACTGCCCGTGCTGTAGCGGTCGTCCATCTTGATCCATCCGAATTGTTGCGATGCCCACAGGATCAGTTCTTCGCTCAGCCGGGAGACATCGACCATGAGTGACCCGCAAATATAGACGAACTCCATGGAGACATCCCGTGACCCGACACCGTCAATGGAGTTTTCTACGCTGTCTTCGTAGCCCATGTCGAGCGCGGAGACTTCCGGGTCGGTAGCGATGGCTGAGCCGGCCAGTGCCGCTGACCCGAGCATTGTCACGGAGGCCCTTCTGTCCCAGTCTTGGAGGCGGGTAAGGCTTCGGTAAAGGGGCTGAGCGTGAGCGAGGAGCTGGTGTCCGAATGTCACGGGCTGTGCGGACTGCAGGTGCGTGAAGCCAGGCGCCGGAGTATGCAGGTAACGCTCGGCCTGCTCAGACAAAGCATCAATGAGGCCCACGACGTGAAGGGCAACGGTGCGGGCGTGGTCGCGCATGTACAGCCGGGTGTTGTTTGCCGACTGGTCGTTGCGCGATCTGCCGGCACGGATTTTTCCGCCCAGAGGACCGAGGCGTTCGATCAGGACGCGTTCAAGGAATGTGTGCGGGTCCTCGTCTTCAGGGGACGGAACGAGTTTCCCGTTGAGGAAGTCCGCCTGCATCTGCTGCAGAGCGGAAACGATCTCGTCACGTTCGCCTTCCGTCACAAGCCCAGCACGTTGCAACGCACGGATGTGGCTTCGTTGTCCCTCGATGTCGTATGGAACCAGAGCAAACTCCGGGGCTTCGGACCGGGACAGCCGGGCCATCTCTTTGCTTGGACCATCGGTAAAGCGGCTGCCCCATAGGTTCGTATCCGTGGACATTATTCCTCCTTGATAAGCGATTGCTGGCTGGTTGGTTGGTCGGTGGGCGTGCGTTTGCGCGCTCTGGGAGGGGCGCAGCGCCTACTTGGCACTGCGCCCGTTGAGATGTTGGTGCAGTGGGCTAGTGAATGAGGTCTGGCTCGGAGGTTGTTTGAAGGAGAGCCTGGAGGGCTCTGGTGTCAGGGCATAACTCCAACGTTCTGATTTCATTTACGAGGAGTTCGGCAGCATCATCGTCGAGCCGAGTCCCGGCCAGGTCCCTGAATTTGGCGACGGTTTCCTTATCGGAAAGCCGATTCGTTGCGGCTCCTCGCGCTACGGATGCCTGGCGTTGATAGGCGCGACCGTTGGTTCGAACTTCCAGATGAGGTTCGGCCGCTCCCCCGTGCTGGGTACTGTCCACTTCGATTCGGATGCGCTCCATCAGTGGAACTATCGCAGGGTCAGATCTGCCTTCAATGGCCACGTCTTTCAGGCCGACGCTGTCCCGTATGAGGGCCGTGGCCAGCGCAAATGGCATGCTCAACTGTGCCGCTACCAGTGATGAAGTGTCCCTTCCACCGCACATGTCGAAGATCAGCGGACTCGTCCGCACTGTGATTTCGTCAATGGCATCGGGAACGAGTTTGTGGTCCTTTTTAAGGTGGAGCAACGCGTCAATGGCTGAGTGTGTACTGCGGCAGGAGGCGTAGGGTTTGATGGAAGCCTCCTCCACGAGCCACTTCCCGCCGAGATCCGAGTAGAGTTCGGTTTCGTTTGCTTCTTGGGCCCCGTACAGCGCCAGGAAGCTTCCCCAGCGAGCTGAGAAGATGTCACTGGGTCCGGTAAACCCTGCGAGGGCAAGGGCGGCGGAGTTCAGCCCCGCTTCGGCTGCCCGACCGACGTGAAGGCGCTTAGACATCGTTCCGTCGCTCATGAATGCCCATGTGCCGCCGGTGAAAGAGCCGGCCAACCCGATCGCTGAAGTCATCTGTTGGGCGTTCAAGCCCAGGATCAGCGATGATGCCGCTGCAGCGGCGAACGTGCCACAGACCCCGGTGGAATGCCAACCGGCGTCGTTGACTGCATCGTATCCACCCAGCGCCGACTCGACACGACGGCCAAGTTCGTAGCCGGCAATGATGGCCAGGATCAGTCGTTCCCCCGGCACCGGTTGGGAGGCCAGCGCGGTGGCGGCCAAAGCGGCAGGAACCACCACCGCACCCGAATGGTCGCATCCGCTCGAATCGTCCAGTTCGAAAGCGTGGGCTGCTACACCGTTGACGAAAGCCGCCTGCAACGGTGGAACTGAGGCCGGTGTCCCCCACACGGGCGCCGCCTTGTCGGCTTGCGCCCGTCCGTGGGCATGACCGAGCGCCTTCCGGCTAATTTGGGCCTCGTTCGAGGCTGACCCCACAGTTCCGGCACCTAATGTGTCCAACAGGTGCAGCTTTGCTCGATGCTGGGCAGCAGTCGGAACGTCAGCCAAGGTGAGGCTGGTAAAGAAGGCGGCGAAAGCCTGAGAGGCGGTTGCGCGGGCGGAGTCCATGAGCGGCTACCTTATTTTTTTGGGGTTGCATTCAGGTGCGGTGGTCAATGTGTGAAAAACTTCGGCGGGGTGACCCGGTTCGTTGGGCTCGTTCCGCTTCCTCCACCAGGTGGCCACTTCTTTGCCGGTTGCAGTCCAAACATCTCCAAAGGACGTTACGTGGGACATGAACTCGCGGAGCAGGTGAATCCGCCCTGGTGTGGCAGTGATCTCCGGATGGATGGTGAGAACGAAGCAAAGGCCCTCTGCACGGTAGGCGTCGAATTCTAGAATCCAGTTCCTCAGTACTTCTCGTGTGGAGGCTATGCGGGGGCTGCCGTTGGGAATGGGGGGGTCCAGGTTGAAGACGAAGTAGGGGAAGTCATCAAGTTCGTGGTGCCTGCTCAGTTCCACAAGAGTGCTGGCTTCTGCAGCATGCAGATGGGGGAGGTCGTCGCCGTGCCAGGAAGATGACCAGAGAAACCCTGCCTCGGCCAGCGCTGTCGGCAGACCACGGGCATATTCTCCGCGGCCGCCCCTGAACCCCACCGGTTTGACGCCCAGGATGATCTCGAACGCACTCTGGGCCTTTGCAACGTTGTCTACCTGCTCCTCAAGAGTCAGTGTTGACAGGTCTTCGAGTGCCCAGCCCATATTGGCCACTTCGTGACCCGCTGCTGCCACCGCTTCAACTTGCCGTCTGTATGTAGTGAGGTTGGCGCCGGGGATGAACCAACTGGCACGGGTGTCAGTATGAGCCAGCTCCGCGAGCAGCCGATCCACTCCACGGATACCGCCATACTGGCCTACCGAAAGACTCTTGGCTCTGTCGGCCGCATCCGGTGCTTCGGCGAGTATGGCCAGCTCGGCTTCGAATGCGACAGTCAGGACGAACGCACATGCCTTGCCGTCGGGCCAGCGAGCCTGCTTGTGTATCGGGCTCATTTCGGTTCCTTCGGGTTGTTTGTCCGGCACCAGCGGCTGACTTCGGCGCATGTGGCAAACCAGACTTCGTCAGAGGCCTGCATGTGTGCCATCCACCGGTCCAAAAGGACCGCCCGACCCGGTTTCCCGACGACTTTTGGATGGAAGATGGTGGTGAGGCAAAGCCCTTCGCGGTGATACCCGTCAAACTCACGGATCCAGTTGTCCAGCGTTAATTCGTAACTGGCGATTCGATCACCTCCGATGGGCCAGTCCGGATTGGTGGTGTATGCCAGCGAGGCGTAGTCATCCATGTCTGAGCGGGCGGGAATTTCCACAAGTCTGCCGCCAGGGTGGAAGTATGGGCGGTCATCCCCGCGCATCGAGCTGGAGTATTCGAATCCCTGGTCAGCCAGCAAATGAGGAGTTTCCGGCCGCCAGTCCCCCGACGGCGTACGGAAACCAACGGCTTCGGCGCCGAGCGTGTTACGGAATATGCGCTGGCTGGTTCTGATGACCTGCCGTTGCTGGTCTACCGAGAGGTCCCAATACTTCTCGTGCTGGTAGCCGTGGTGACCAACCTCGTGGCCGCGTTCCACTATCGCCCGGCACTGTTCGGGCCACGTCTCGACCACCCACGCGGGCGTGAAGAAGGTCGCGCGGACCTGCCGTTTTTCCAGCAGCGCCAGGATACGGTCGAGGGCACGCCATGGGCCGTAGGCGCCTTGGCTAAAGTACGCCGGGCGATCCCAGATATCCCCGATGAGCATAGCGTCACCGGTGGGACCATCAAGGTCGAAAGCCAGAGCGACGGCGCTGTGTTTGCCTTCCGGCCAAACCGTCGCCCTGTCTTTTGTTGTCGACTCTAGGGTCACGATTTGACGCCGTTGATCACGGGGGTGGTGGCACCGTAACCGAGGCCGTATTTGTCAAGGATTTTCTGGTAGTCACCGTCGGCAATGATCTTGTCGAAGGCGGCCTTGATGGCATTGGAGAGCTGGGTGTCACCCTTCTTTACCAGTGCACCGAATGCCCTGGCCGGGAGAGGATCCAGTACGGGCTGGTACTTTCCGGGTTCTGTTTTGGCGAAGTACGCGAGGTTCTCTGCACTCTGCGCTGCGAGGTCTGCTCTGCCTTGGTCTATTTGCAGGCGTGCTGCTGCTCCGGAGTCGCTGGACAAGAGATTAATCGCGGGGAGGTTTTTGTCGGTGCAGAGGCTCTGGCTGAGCGTCTTGAGTTGTCCGAGGTAGTCGCTCTTACCACTGACTGCCACGTTTTTGCCGCAAATATCGGACTGCTTGGTGAATTCTGCCGCACGAGCGCCCGAAGTGTAGACCCGTCCCTGTGAGTTGAAGTAATCGATGAAGTCGACCGTTTTCTGCCGCTCAACAGTATCCGAAATGCCAGACATGGCCATGTCCACGCGTCCGGTCTGGACGGAGTTGATTAGCTGGTCGAAGGGTGATTCCACTGTTTCGATTTTCACACCCAGCACCTCACCGAGTTTTTGTTGTAGTTCTATGTCAGCGCCGACCAGCTTGTCGCCGTCTCGGTATTCCATGGGCGGGAAGTCGGGAGACAGTCCGACCCGTAGGCTTCCAGCGTCTTTTATGGCTTGCGGCAGGCCAGCGGTGTCCTGGCTGGAGGACGTTGATGCCGTATCCGTGCCGCCCACGCATGCGGTGAGGCCCAGGGCGGCGGCGGCGGCGATTCCACCCAAGCGCAGGGCGATAGTCATATGCTTCATTTCAAGGCTCCAGGATTTGTTGGGGTTATGGGGTTTTCAGGAAATCTGCGGGCTAAAAAACGCGGGAGAGGAAGGCCTTAGTACGTTCATGGCGGGGGGTTTCAAGGACTTCCCGGGGGGACCCTATTTCGACAATTTCGCCGTCGTGCATGAAGGCAACGCGGTCGGCGACTTCTTTGGCGAACCCGATTTCGTGGGTGACAACGATCATGGTTAGCCCGGAGCGGGCCAGGTCCTTCATCACATCGAGAACTTCGCCGACGAGCTCAGGGTCAAGCGCAGACGTAGGTTCGTCGAAGAGAATCAGTTCAGGCTCCATGGCGAGGGCTCTCGCGATCGCGACCCGCTGCTGCTGGCCGCCGGAAAGCTGGCGTGGATAAGACTTTTCACGTCCCTCAAGTCCCACCCGTGCAAGCATTTCTGAGGCGCGCCGCTTGGCCTCGGCGGGCTTCTCCTTCTTTACCAAGACAGGGCCCTCGATGATGTTTTCGAGCACTGTCATATGAGGGAATAGGTTAAAGCGCTGGAATACCATGCCGATGGACTTACGCTGGCCGGCTGCTTCCTTATCGGACAATTCGTACAGGCGGTCTCCGTCTTGTCGGTAGCCGATAACCTGATCCCCGACCCAAATCCGCCCATTAGAAAGAGTCTCCAAGTGATTGATGCAGCGCAGAAATGTGCTTTTTCCAGAGCCGGACGCACCGAGAAGGCAGACAACTTCACCCCGGCGGACTTGGAGGTTGATGCCTTTCAAGACCTCATTGAGTCCAAAGCTCTTGTGGACGTTCTCGGCCCGTACCAAAGTCACGGCGTTCACGGGGTTGCCTTTCTGTAGGTGCCGAAGATTTTCGAAACACGCTGGATCGGTGTCAACGGAATTTGCCGGCTTGAGGAGCCCTTCGCGAAGGCCCGTTCCAGGTAGTACTGGCCGATGCTAAGCAGCGACACTGCGCCGAGGTACCAAATGGCACAGACTATGAGCAGCTCCATAATGCGGTTGTTGACGTAGTAAATGCCCTGTGCCTGGTCGAGTATCTCGCTGACACCGATGGCCGAGGCAAGAGAGGTTGTTTTGAGCATGCCGATCACCTCGTTTCCCACAGGGGGAATGATGACGCGCATGGCTTGAGGCAAAACGATCCGTCGCATTGCCTGCAGCCGGGTCATTCCCACAGCATGTGCTGCTTCCATTTGTCCTTCGTCCACCGAGAGGATGCCGCTGCGCACAACTTCAGAGGTGTAGGCGCCCTGATTAAGACCGAGCGCAATCGAGGCCGCGACAAAGGGTGAGAGGACATCGATCATGCGGCCCTGGAAGATACCAGGTATTCCTACGGTCGGAAAAATCAGAGCCAAGTTGAACCACATGAGCAACTGCAAGTACACCGGTGTTCCCCGGAACACCCAGATATAGAGCCACGCGACGCCTGAGGTCACCGGATTTTTGGAAAGCCTCATGACGGCCGTGATGACGCCTAGAACCAACCCAATTACCATGGCAACGACCGTTAGGACGATTGCGATACCAATGCCTTGGATAAGGGCGGGCACAGTGAGGAACTCGCGGACGGTTGGCCAGTCAAGCTGTGCGCGGGCGAAGGACATAATCAGCCAGCCCAAAAAGACCAGCACAAGTCCTGCGCCAATCCAGCGTGTAATGTGCCGACGCGGAACGATTTTGAGGTCTGGCGCGTCGGCTTTCGCTAATGTTTTTTGCTCAATCTGTATGTTCATGGGCTTCCTGATCTGTGAGGTATGCCTTAAGCCGATTCAGCCGCAGACTTTGGCAGGCCCTCAACGCCTGCACTTTCAAAGGTCTCCGTTGGCGCGAGACCCACGGAATTCGGCCCACTTGAGCGTGAAAGAGCCGTGTACCGGAGTAGGCGACAGACAACGGTCCGCCGAGGTATCTGCCATAGCTTGTGGCGCAGACAGCCCGCATGGAGCGTGACGGGGGTCACGAAGATGAAACTAATGTATTTCTTTGGTAAACCCAAGTCAACACTTCATTTGTAAATTTTTTGTTTCCTTGGATACTGGTATCAAGCCGCGAGGGCGACGACTGAGATACCGGTATCCAACGAAGGTACGCTTCTATCCGGAGGCAGTCAACAGATGGACGCCGCAGGCTAAAAGTGCTCGTGCTGTCAGGGGCTGTCTATTGTGGGCACGTCGGGGCCTGGTATCGCGGAAGGCCTTATCGCTCCCCTGACGGCCGGCGAATTCTGGCCCAAATCAGCAGCTCCCCCAGTAACTGCTGAGGGTCACACAGCTCTCAGGCTTGGGTGCGGGGTCAGCCGGTAGGTGCACTGCTGGGAAGTGTCCCCACCTCACACTTTCAGCTCGGGTGGTTTCGACGAACCAATCGCCATTTTTGAGAAACCGGTGTCTCTACATCACGGTTAATAGGCCGCTATTTGTTGTCCAATACGGTAGATTCTTCCTCATGAACGCCAGCGGATACAAAAATCCTCGCCTCGCTGATGTTGCCAGGGTTGCGGGTGTTTCCCGAGCGACAGCCGCGCGCGCACTGGGCGGCTACGGCTCCGTGCGCCCCGACCTTGCAGCAATGGTCGAAGCGGCCGCGGAAACACTCGGGTACCGGGGCAATGCCCTAGCCCGGAGCGTCAGTTCCGGACGCTCCAACACCATAGGCGTGGTCATCAGTGATATCGAAAACCCACACTTCGCCCGTGCTGTCCGCGGTATAACGGACACCGCTCAACTGTCGGGTTTTGACGTGATCCTGGCGAACACGGACGAGAAACTGGCTGCTGAACGGGCCGCCGTCGACGTATTTCTCGCCAAGCGAGTCGATGGGCTGATCGTGGCCTCAACCTCCCGGAGCGACTCTGCCCACCTACTGGAGGTCGTGAAGATGAAAAGGCCTCTGGTGCTCTTTGATGAGAAGCCGGACAACATTCAGGCGGATTGGGTGGGTACGAATTCCTATGCAGACGCGAAGCAAGTGGTGAAGTACCTAACGGCGCGCGGCCATCGAAAGATTGCCTTTATCTCAGCTACCACTAAGACGCCAACGGAACTCGAAGCAGGCTTTCCGTTGCCCGTCTCAACTATCGCTGATCGAGTCCGTGCAATCCGTGAGGAATCCGCCGATGAATCGATTAGTTACGAGTTCCTAACCACGGCGATGTCTTCACAACGGACGCATGATGTCGTTTCCGAGCTGGTCAGTCGAAGGGACAGGCCAACCGCCCTCATCGCGTCGTACAGCAAGCTTGCATTACCTGCCTTCCAAGCCATCCGTGAGCTCGGCCTCAGCATTCCTCGCGACATCTCCCTCATTTGCCTGGACGACGCCGACTGGATGGGGGTGAGCGCACCGGAGGTTTCGGCGATCGCTGTCCCCGCCTACGACCTCGGCGCGAAGGCAGCTAGCGTCCTAATCGACCGCATCCGCGGCACAAGCACCGACGTCACCGATCACCTTCTCCCAAGTCGTTTCATCGAACGGGCTTCGGTCGCTGACCTCTCAAGACCCAAACTTACCGATCATGTCTGACTGGTAGCTACACCTCCGCTTGCTCCCCGGACTTGAGCGTGGCCGCACGGCTCGGACTTCGTCCGGACACACCCCAACCTGACGGCGGGATGTGCTGATCAGCTAGGACTCACCTGTCGGTGCAGCACCGGCCTGGTTCTCGGAAACCTGCCGAGCCGACGAGGTCACACCGACGACCCTTTAGCCCTACACGTTCCACGATGTCCCCCCGTTTCCTGGGACTGTTTCGATGATTCGGGCCACCGAACCTCGGTTTCCTGCGCCTGTGACTCTCAGAGTTGGATCTGAGAACGTCATGAGCCAATGCCAAGAAAACTGTACTTCGAGTCATTCTGACGCCAACGCAGTCCGTCAAATCGAGTTTCGCTTACCGTAGGAGCGCGGCAGACCGGCACCGCAAGTAGCCCGCGCTTCCGCTCCCCCGCAGCGCGACTGGTCCGCGCAAGGATGACAAGTGATCCCTGCTTATAGGTTGACGGAATCTCCATTATCGGCTCCTAGAGTACGGAAGCAGAAGTAGTCGCGGGAACTCCTGCCTCACGACGAATCTGACGATTCCGCTGGTCAGCCGGGCTCTGATGGGGCGCGAATTCCTCACCCAACGACTGATCTTGCCGTCGGATAAGGCCGATACTCTGATAACTGCACGACGCATTAGAGCGTGGCTTTGTCTGCAGTATGTGCGGTGTTTGTTTGGTCACGGATGGTGTTGATGACGGTGGAGAAGTCGTCGTGGGCACGAGGGCCGTGCGAGAGTTGGCGGTAGATTTTGGCTGCCAAAGGGCCGATTTCTGCCGCGACGCCGGTGTCGTTGATGGCGTTGAGGGCGAGGCTAAGGTCTTTGCTCATGAGCGAGGTCATGAAACCCGGTTGGTAATTGCGGTTCGCAGGGCTGGTGGGGACGGGGCCAGGGACGGGACAGTTATTGGTCAGCGCCCAGCATGCGCCGGAGGATTGGGAGGCAACGTCATAGAGAGCCTGGTGGTCGAGCCCAAGTTTTTCCCCGAGAACGAAAGCTTCGCTGACTGCGATCATGGTGATGCCAAGAATCAGGTTGTTGCAAATTTTTGCTGCCTGTCCGGCGCCAGGATCGCCGCAGTGGATTATGGTTCGTCCCATTGTTTCCAGCAAGGGTCGGATATGGGTGAAATCTTCGGGTTCTCCCCCGGCCATGAAAGTTAGCGTGGCTGCTTCTGCACCTACGGTGCCGCCTGAAACGGGTGCATCCATGGCGCGGTGACCGGCGTTCAGAGCGAGGTCACGCGCCTGGCGTGCTTGGGTTACGTCGACGGTAGAGCAGTCCACGAAAAGGGTGTTCGCTGGTGCTGCCCGGAGGAGTGTTTCGTAGGCCTCCAAGAGGTGCTGACCGCTCGGCAGCATGGTAAAAACGATGTTTGCGTGGGATGCTGCTTCTTCCGCGGTGGTTGTTGTGTTGATGCCGTTACGGCGAGCCTTCTCCGCGGCTTCGGTTGCGAGGTCGTATCCGGACACTTGATATCCGGCCGCAGCGAGGTTCGCCGCCATGTATCCGCCCATATTGCCCAAGCCAATAAAGGCGATTCTCTTGGTCATTGCATCTCCTGGATCTGGGTTTGTACGCGATGGTTGAAGTCGGGTTCGTCGATGCCGGGGTACCGGAGTGGGTTGAAGTAGCTTTCCACCAATTCCGGTCGCACGTCGGTAAGCGTTGCCGGCCACCAGCGGGGGTTTTTGTCTTTGTCGATGACCTGCGCTCTGACACCTTCTCGGAGTTGACCTGTGAGGTGAAAGTTGACCGAGACCCTGTACTCGGTGGTCAGTACCTCTGCGAGTTTGAGTTCCGTTGCGCGGCGAAGGGACTCCAGAGTTGTTTTCAACGCGAGCGGACTGTTGCGTCGAATACGTTTCGCGGCATCTTCAGCGGCGGAGGACGTCTCTAGGTCTAGGGCGGTGAGGATCTGTTCGACGGTCTGGGATCCTGTATAGACGCGGTCTATGAAATCCCGGTCAAGACCGAATGATGTAGGAGGTTCCTTCTGATAGTCGGCAATGATGGACGGTTCCCCGCCAGCAATCAGGTCCCGGATAAGGGCATGAAGCCTGTCTTGGGGCACGTAGAAGTCAGCCAGGCCAGCCTCAATCGCTTCTCCTGGCCCAACATGGGTTCCTGTCAGTGCCAGATGCTTGCCCAGCCCACCGGGTGAACGAGCGAGCAGGTAGGTGCCGCCGACGTCCGGGACAAAGCCAATGCCGGTCTCCGGCATCCCGGCGCGGGTGTTATCCGTGACGATTCGGTGTGAACCATGCGCTGAGATGCCGATCCCTCCGCCCAGGACCAGTCCGTGCATGAGAGCAACGTAGGGTTTGGGATACCGTGAAATCAGCAGGTTCAGTGCGTATTCGTCGGCCCACATCCTTGCGCCACCGAAACCGCCCTCGAAGCTGTCATGATAAAGGGCAACAATGTCACCGCCTGCGCAGAAGGCGCGATCTCCTACTCCCGTGACTATGACTACAGCGACTGCAGGATCTGCTGCCCATCGTTTGAGGGCGTCTGTCAGTGTGATGATCATTGCGTGGGACAAGGCATTCAGCGCATTGGGCCGCTCGAGGGTGAGAATGCCGGCCTTACCTCGCACTTCGGTTCGAAGGTGCGGAGTCTGGCCCGGTGCAAGGCTCATGCGTGATCCCCGGCGGGCATCACAAAACTGGCACCTTCCTTGATTCCTGAGGGCCAGCGCGAGGTCACAGTCTTTGTCTTCGTGTAGAAGCGGAAAGCGTCGGGACCGTGCTGATTTAGGTCCCCGAAGCCGGAAGCCTTCCATCCGCCGAAGGTGTGGTATCCCACGGGGACCGGGACGGGTACATTCACTCCTACCATCCCGGTTTCAACCCGTGCAGCGAAGTCTCTGGCAGCGTCGCCGTCCCGGGTATAAATCGTTACGCCGTTGCCGTAGCGGTGTTCGCTCGGGAGGGTAAGCGCGTGGTCGTAGTCACCTGCGCGGACAATTGATAGGACAGGACCGAAGATTTCTTCCTGGTAAATCCGCATGTCAGTTGTAACGTGGTCGAACAGCGACGGGCCGATGAAGTAGCCGTTTTCGTGGCCTTCCAAGGCAAAGGAGCGCCCGTCGACAACCAGGTCTGCTCCTTCTGTCACGCCGATGCTGATGTAGTCGCGCACTCTCTCTAGCGCATCGCGGGTGATCAGCGGTCCGTAATCGGCTGCGGGGTCTGTTGATACGCCAACCCTCAGATGGGCAAGCCGTTCTTTGAGTTTCGCGACCAAGGCATTAGCAGTGGATTCACCAACCGGTACCGCAACGGAAATTGCCATGCACCTCTCGCCTGCTGAGCCGTATCCGGCACCCATTAATGCGTCGGCGACTTGATCAAGGTCAGCGTCGGGCATGATGATCATGTGATTCTTGGCGCCGCCGAAGCACTGCGCCCGCTTTCCATTGGCGGACGCCCGTGTGTAAATGCTCTTTGCGATCGGGGTTGAACCAACAAAACCGATCGCTTTCACCCTGGGATCATCCAGCAGCGCGTCAACCGCTTCCTTATCCCCGTTGATCACGTTGAAAATGCCACCCGGAAGTCCCGCCTCTATCCACAGCTCTGCAAGCCGTAGCGGCACCGAAGGGTCCCGCTCCGAAGGTTTGAGAATGAACGCGTTTCCGGCAGCAATGGCAGGACCGGCCTTCCACAGGGGAATCATCGCGGGAAAATTAAAGGGAGTAATGCCGGCGACAACACCCAAGGGCTGACGCATGGAGTAGACATCGAGTCCTGTTCCCACGCTGTCGCTGAACTCACCCTTCAACAGGTGCGGAGCACCCATTGCGAACTCCACAACATCCAAGCCCCGTTCGATATCGCCCCGCGAGTCACCTAGTGTCTTCCCGTGCTCCAGCGACAACAGAGCCGACAGTTCATGGATGTTTTCGCGGACAAGATTCACAAACCGGCCCAATACCCGCGCACGCCGTTGCAGATTTGTCGCTGCCCATCCAGGCTGAGCCCGGGCGGCATCCTCCACGACCGTTGATACTTCAGCTGTGGATGCCAGCGGCACCTGCGCCTGAACGTCGCCACTGTTCGGGTCAAAGACATCAGCAAAACGGCCAGAGGCTCCTGGCACCCTGCGGCCCCCGTAAAAATGAGAAAGCTCCCGACCCACAACGGGATCCTGGACACCGAAACTCACAGTCAAAGGCTTAGACATAGCACAAGTACTTTCTTCAGGTATGGAAGGAAACTGGGTCTGCATTCCGGGGGAAGATACAAGAAGCCCTCCTCCACTATCTGGTTAAGATGGTGTGTTACTGGGCCGCAGGTAGTCGGGGTGGGCCGTCTATCTCCCTGTAGCGTAGGAGAAGCCCGTCATGGCTTCTCCCAGCGTGCCGAAACCAAGGGGACCGGTATAGGAGGCTCTCGCGCCGAACCCTGTGACATGGAACAGGATGAGCTCAGGGTCTCAGCAGAAAGGATTCATAAATGATGTCTTCATATAAACGGTTCTTCCGACTAGCACATCCGCGGCTGCTATCAACCCCCAACGGGCCGACTATTTAACCCGGAAACAAGGCGCCGTGGAATGTGTCGCAGCATTGGCGGGTTGAGTCGTCGTGGATCATAGGTTCAGCACCGCATCTTATCCCTCGTATACCGCGCATCATCCACGAATGGTCCAATCAGCCCACCAGTTCGTAGGCGGGGGTGGTGAGGAAGTCCGTGTAGCCGTCCGAGAGGCAGATGTCCGCGATCAGGTCGCTGGCAGGCTGGTAGTACCTGGTGAATTTGTCGTCGCTTACTTCGGTGCGGAGCCGCTCGGTTTCCTCGCCCAGGATCCGTTCCACCAGCTCCTTGGTCACCGTGTTGCCTGTGTCCGCCAGGATGGACTTGTTGCGGATTTGCTGCCATACCTGTGAGCGGGAGATTTCCGCGGTGGCGGCGTCCTCCATCAGGTTGTGGATGGCCACGGCGCCGTTTCCGGACAGCCACACTGCCGTGTAGGCCACGGCCACGTAGAGGTTCAGGCGCAGCCCGGCCTCGGTGACCTGGCCGTCGGCGGAGGAGACGTCGAGCAGCTGCTCCGCCGTGACCGATACCTCCGGGCGCTGCTTGTCCACCTGGTTCGGCTTGTCGCCCAGCACGGAGTCGAAGACC
>NZ_QEHL01000035.1:0-33650 GCF_003116525.1 Pseudarthrobacter sp. AG30
ACCACCATCAATTACATGGTCTGGAAGGGGGGAATTTGTCATGGGAGTGTCCTTCGGGGATGTGGGGGGCCCACGGCCGCCTGGTTCCCTGGCCGGGCTTGCGGGGCCAGGGGGCGGAGGGGGACTACTTGCTGAGGTTTGCCAGGCGTTCGGGGCTGAGGAGGTCCTGGAGCTGGGCATCGGTGAGGAGCCCGTGCTCGAGGACCAGTTCAGCCACGCCCTTGCCGGTGGCAAGTGCTTCCTGCGCGATGGCGGTGGCGGTGGCGTAGCCGAGGTGGGGATTCAATGCGGTGACCAGCCCGATTGACTGCTCCACGGTACGGCGCAGGTGTTCGGTATTGGCGGTGATCCCTCTGATGCAGCGGGCCGTGAGGGTGCGGCAGGCGGCTTCCAGGTGGGAGATGCTCTTGTGGAGGCTGTGGACGATGATCGGTTCGAAGGCGTTGAGCTGAAGCTGCCCGGCTTCGGCGGCCATGGTGATGGTGACGTCGTTGCCGATGACCTCATAGGCCACCTGGGAGACCACTTCGGGGATGACCGGATTGATCTTGCCGGGCATGATCGAGGAGCCGGACTGGACGGCGGGAAGGTTGATCTCGCCGAAGCCGGCGCGGGGTCCTGACGAGAGCAGGCGCAGGTCGTTGCAGATCTTGGACAGTTTGACCGCAACACGCTTGAGCACGCCGGAGAGGTGCACGAAGGCCCCCACGTCCTGGGTGGCTTCAATCAGGTCGACGGCGGTGACCAGCGGCAGGCCGGTGATCTCCGCCAGGTGCCGGCAGGCCGCGTCGGCGTAACCCGCCGGGGCGTTCAGGCCGGTGCCGATGGCGGTGGCGCCGAGGTTGATCTCATGAATCAGCAGTTCGGCCTCCGCCAGGCGGAGCCGGTCCTCGCCGATGGTGACGGCGTAGCTGCCGAACTCCTGGCCCAAGGTCATGGGGACTGCGTCCTGCAACTGCGTGCGGCCCATCTTGACCACGGTGCGGAACTCCATGGCCTTGGCGGCGCAGGCGTCCTCGAGTTCTTCGAGTGCGGCCAGCAGCTCGCGGGCGGCAAAGATGGTGCCCAGCTTCACGGCCGTGGGGTACACGTCGTTGGTGGACTGGCTGAGGTTGACGTGGTCGTTCGGGTGCAGCCTGGCGTAGTCGCCCTTGGGGTGGCCAAGGATTTCCAGGGCACGGTTGGCGATGACCTCGTTGGCGTTCATGTTCGACGACGTCCCGGCACCGCCCTGGACCACGTCCACCACGAACTGGTCGGCAAGCCGGCCGGCCATGACGTCCTGGCATGCCTGCTCGATGGCATCGGCGCGGTCGGCGTCCAGCAGTCCGAGTTCACGGTTGGTCCGTGCGGCCGCGAGCTTGACGGCGGCGAGCCCGCGGACCAGGTGCATGTTGGAGGACAGTTTTTGGCCGGTGATGGGGAAATTCTCTACGGCCCGGAGAGTGTGCACGCCCCAGTAGGCGTTCGCCGGTACGTCGCGGTCGCCGAGCAGGTCGTGCTCGGAACGGACGTCGGCGGCGGTGTCAATGATGGTCATGGGGTCCTCACAGGGCTTCGTTGTCGGGCGTGGACGGGGTGGTATCCAGGAAATCGGTGGCCAGCAACTGCCCCACTTGGTGGCCGCCGCCCAGGACAGGGGCGGTGGCGATATCGGCGAACGGTTCGATGTCCACGCCCAGCGCATCCAGCAGGCGGACGGTGGCGGGCATCCGGGCGCGGTCGCCGCCGTCGGAAATCTTGACGGCTGCTGCACCGCCGTTGGCCAGGCCCACCAGCTGGACGCCTTCGAAGCCGTCCTTGGCCACGGCCCCCGGGAGCAGCCGCATCAGGTCGGTGACGTCCCGGCCTTCACCGGCAACCATGTCGGGGTGCTGCTGCATGGCCATCCCGACGGCGGCTTCCGCGCTTCCGGAGCCGGGCCCGCCGTCGTCGTGCGTGGCTGCAAGGGACGCCGCCCGGGCGATCCGGCCGAACGCGCGGGCCATGCCGCCCAGGGTGAGGGCGAACAACGGGGTGCCGCAGCCGTCGGTGCTCAGGGCAGCGGGTGACTCTCCCGTCAGCTCGGTGACGGTCCGCGCCACGAGCTGCTGCAGCGGGTGGGAGGGATCCAGGTAGCCCCGGACGGGCCAGCCGTTGATCACACAGGTCGCGGCCATGGCGGCGTGCTTTCCGGAACAGTTCTGGGTGGTCTGCGTGGGCGCGCCGCCGGTGCGCAGCCAGTCCTCACGTTCGGCGGTGCCATAGGGGAGGTCGGAGCTGTTCTCAAGGTCGGTGGCGGCCAGCCCGTGCAGATCGAGGATGCGCCGGGTGCCGTCGCGGTGCGCCGCGGAGCCCGAGTGGCTTGCGGCGGCGAGGGCCAGGAGGTCGGCCGGAAGGTCCAGGCCGGCCCGGACCATGGCGACGGCCTGGAGCGGCTTGAGCGCGGACCTCGGGTAGAAGGGGGCCTGGGGATCACCGGCGGTTGCCGCCACGGACCCGTCAGCCGCGAGGGCGATTGCCGAGCCGTAGTGCACGCTCTCCACGAGGCCGTCACGGACGGCGGCCACCAGCGGGGTGTGGTGCGGCAGGGCCGCCTCACCCAGGGCAGCGGTGCGGGCAGCGGAAAACACGGGGGATGGCATGGCGTCCTTGGAAAGGTTGGTTGGATGTGTCTAATTGTTGAGGATGGAGTCCAGGGCGGCGCCCACGGCTTCCAGGTGGTTGGCCATGGCGGCGCGGGCCTTGTCCGCGGAGCCTGCCTCGATGGCGGCCAGGATCTGCTGGTGTTCCACGTCGGAGGCGTGCTGGCGGTCGGCCACCATGTTCAGCGTTTCGGACTGGTGGGCCAGCGCATCACGGATGTCCGTCACCACGCTGGCGAAGACCTTGTTGCCGCTGGCGCGGGCGATGGCGGCATGGAAGGAGGAGTCCAGGGCCACCCAGGACTCGGGGTCGGTTTCCGTGGCCATGGCCGCCACGATGTCGCGAAGGGTATCCAGTTCTTCAGGGGTGCGCCGCTGTGCTGCCAGTCCGGCGGCGGGGACCTCGATGTGCGGGCGGGCCTCGGTCAGGTCCCGCGCCGAGTACTGCCCCAGGGTGAGGTCGTTGGCCACCTTGCCGGCAATGACGAACGTGCCTTTGCCGGTCCGGGTAACCGTCAGGCCCAGGGCGGTGCAGGAGCGGAGCGCTTCCCGGATGACCGAGCGGCTGACCCCGTATTGCTGGGACAGTGTGGCCTCCGAGCTGAGCTTGCTGCCCACCGGAAGGGTGCCGGACTCGATGTCCGCGCGGAGGGCGTTGAACACCGCCTCGGCAGCGCTCAGCCGGGCAAGGGGACGGTAAGCAGGCTGTCCTGCTGTCCGGCTGTCTGACAGGTTCACGCCTTAAATATGGCACCCGTCACAGTCACTGTCAAGCCCTCCCTAGTCCTGCCGTTGCTCCGCGGCGCGGTGGTGTTGCCGCCGTCGCCGTGAGCGGAAGTGCCAGGCAACAAGCGCGGCCACCGCCACCGCGGCGATGACGACGGCGATGTCCCGGCCGGCTGCCTGGGCCACGGCTTCATAGGAGTTGCCGGCCAGGAAACCCAGGAGGACGAAGCCGATGCCCCACACCACGCCGCCCGCCGCGTTGTAGGCAAGGAAGCGGCCGTACGGCATCCGCGAAGTTCCGGCCAGGGCGGGCATGACCGCCCGGAAGAAGGCGGTGAAGCGCCCGAGGAAGACGGCGGAGCCGCCCCGGCGGCGCAGCAGGTCCTGGGCGTTCTGCAGCTTTCCGGAGTGCCGGGCCAGCGCCCTGGTCTTCAGGATGCGGCTGCCCAGGTGCTTGCCCACCTCGTATCCCACGCTGTCGCCCACGATCGCGGCGGCGACCACCAGGGCCATCATCGCTCCCAGCTGGACTTCGCCCCGGCTGGCCACCACTCCGCCCAGGACGGCCGCGGTTTCTCCCGGGATGACGAAGCCGATGAACAATGCGTCCTCGGCAAAGACGAGACAGAACACCGCGATGTACGCCACCAGGGGGCTGACGTTCATGAGGCCGTCGATGAACCCCGTCATGGCAGCAACCCCAGGCCCGCATCGCCGGGCTGAACACCGCACCGGCGAACGGGGGACGCGGCACGTGCCGCGGGCGCAGCGCCGATCGGGCGGGTGGGGGCGGACGTCACGGTAGAGCCTTCTTTGGCCGGCGGTCAGGTACGTACGAGTATGCGCCTTTGCGCCTGGAAATTCCCTGACAGTTTGGTCCCGCCAGCCCTGCTCATCGCTGCCGGCGGAAAGCCGGTGGGCGGCGCTGATTCAACCCTAGAGGTGCTGGATGCCCGCCCGCTGCATGGCATCACGGTAGGTTTCCACGCTCTTGGCCAGGAGTTCTTCCTGCTTGGCCTCTGAAACAGCAAAGGCCCTGCCGCCGAGGGCGGAGGCCTTGTAGATTTTGATGCCGCTGTTCTTCAGCGACGAGTGGTAGGTCTTCTCAAAGAGAGTCAGGAACGTCGAGGCGTCCGTGCCGTGCGCGATGACGGCAGAGACCCGGGAATTGATCTTGAGGAACTGGCGGAAGGGGCGCAGGCCGTCGGTTTTCTCCTGGACGCTCAGCGCCGACGGGCTGCCGCTGTCGCGGATCCAGGGGTAGGCGTTCCACGGCATGACGTACTGCGGATCCAGTTCGGCGAGTTCGTAGATCTGGGTGGCGCGGCGGGCTGCCTCGTCGTCGTTGTAGAGCGAGACGAACCCGGATTCGGTGCCCTTGCCCGGGCTGGCCTGGAGGCTGATGATTCTGCACTCGTCTTCGTCATGCACGGGGTCGATGTAGGGGACGGTGGAACCGGGCTTCTTTTCCATCAGTTCTTCGCAAAGTTGGGTCACCTTCGCGATGTTCGGTTCCTGTAGCAGGGCCTTTTTTTCGTCCCAATCAATTGTCACGATTTCTCCCTTTGCAGCGAGGCGTCCAGAATCAGGCGTCCTCTGTCACTCTACGCTTCCGCGGCGAGCGGTGGGCACACTTGATTTTTGGCCGGGGCCAGCCTAGTGGCGGCCCCGCAGGTGCTGGTTGTGGAGCGCATCGAGCTGCTCGTCGGTCAGTTCATCGAAAGCCACGGCTTCCAGCTTGTCGCTGCGCGAGAAGCGGATGAACATAAGGATGATCAGCGGCAGGTCCACCACCTCGCAGATGAACCAGAGCAGATTCCCTGCGAACTGCTGGTCCTGGAGGGCGTCCCGGAACCACCACTGGGGATCCGGGACGGTCAGTGCATGGTCGAGGACCTGGCCGTTGAGGCTGAGGAGGATGCCGGGCACGGCGTCGATGAGCAGCTCAATGAACACGAACATGAATTCCAGGGTCAGGTAGGCGCTGGACCGTTGGAAGTTGGATTCTTCGATGATGGGCAGTGCCATGAGCATGCCCAGCAGGGGGACGCCGAGCGTGAGCAGTGCGTCGGCCGCGGGGCTGGTCCGCAGCGTGTAGAAGGCGGGGGTGAGGAAAGTGGAGAAGAGCGCCAGCCCCAGCAGGGGTGCGCCGAATGAATTGCTGACGAACCGCACCAGACGGCTGGAGAGCACGGCGTCGAAGACCCTAATTCCGTGGGCCGGCAACGCCGCACGCGCCAGCGTCAGCGGCTTGCCCAGGCCGATGAGCAGTGGGACCACAAAGAGCAGCAGCGAAATCTTGAGGGTGAAGGCCCATCGTTGCTGCGGGCCGTACACGCCGGTGAAACCGCAGGTCAGGATGACGAAAGTACCAAGGCCCAGGACGTAGAACGCCACCGCGCGCCAGGCCGGCCACCGGTGGCCATTCCGTCCGGCTGAACGCATCCCCCACCCGTAGAGGACTCCGGCCGCAACGACGAAAGCCGTGGAGGCCCAGTCCAGGCGCCAGGAGGAAACGAGGATCTCAAGGGGTGGCACGCGGCAATGGTAGCCAGTCTTCCTGGGAGGAGGATGGGCGTTTACCGGAAACCGGGGCTGCACTGCCGGGATGCTGTTCAATGTGAGGATGCAGTTCACCAGGAAGGGCCTGAAAGACGACGGCTTCTTGGGCTTCCGGCCCCTGAAGGACCTTGACGTCATGCGGGTCCCGCGGGGAACGGGTATTTTCGCCGTGATAGCGCCCGACACGTTCCAGCCGGAATTCCTGACAAAGAGCACCGCCGGTGTCTTCAAGAAGAAAGATCCCTCCCTGACGGAGCGGGACCTTCGAGCGGCCTGGCTGGACACCGCAGCCGTCCTGTACCTCGGCAAAGCCGGTCCGGGCAGCAAGGGCAACCGCGGGCTGAGGCGGCAGATCCAGGAGTTCCTGGACTTCGGACACGGAAAGCCGCCGGGCCACTGGGACGGCCGGCTCATCTGGCAACTCAGGGATGCGGGCGCGCTGCTGGTTGCCTGGAAGGAAATGGCCGCCGAAACCCTCAACCAGGCCGAGGCGGATTACCACACGGGCTTTGTCGAGGAATACGGGAAACTGCCGTATGCGAACCTGGTGCGGGCCCGCACCAAAAGCTGACCCAGGGCAGGGCAGGGCAGGGCAGGGCAGGTCAGGCCGGCCCCTTGAGGCGCTCCATCTCCCGGCGGTCCTTCTTGGTGGGCCGCCCGGCGCCCCGGTCGCGCTGCGGGAGTCCCAGTGCCGGCAGGACGGGCCGTGGGGGAGTGTGGTCCGTAAAGCAGTGGGAGGCGGCCTCGGCTCCCACCCGCTTGGCGATCAGCCGCCGGACCTCAAGGATGCGCTCGTACCCGGACATGCGCACCGTCACCGTGTCTCCCGTGACCAGCGTCGCGGAAGCCTTGGCGGGACTGCCGTTGAGGCGGACATGCCCGGCGCGGCAGGCGGCAGTGGCGGCCGACCGTGTCTTGTAGGCGCGGACGGCCCACAACCACGCATCGATTCGGACGCTGGCGGGGGAGGAAGGGAGGCTGGTCATGATTGGCACCGAGTATAGCCCCGGGCCCGCCGGCTTCACTCCACCGTGACCGTGACCCGCTGCACCACGTTGTTGCCCATCCCTTGGTAGTTCCAGTTCTGCTCCAGCGGCTGGGTGGCACCGGTGGTGTCGGTGGCGCGGCAGGCCAGGACATGCTCACCGGGTGCGGCCTCCCACGTCATGCTCCACCCCCGCCACGCGTAGCCGCCCGCCGGCTTGTCCAAACGGGCGGGCAGCCACGTGCCATCAACGGCCACCTCGACGCCGGCCACGGCACCTTCCCCCGACCAGGCGCGGCCCTGCAACATGACCGGGCCTGGGCGGACAAACCGCCTGCGGGTGAAGAAGTCCGGGATACCCGGCGGAACCATCAGCGAACGCACCCTGATCCTCGAAACCGGCCTGCCGGCGTCGTCCGCGGTGGCCTGGTACCGGTAGGCGGACTGCTGCTGGAACCCGGTGAACGGCTCCCTGGCCACTTCGATCGACTCCAGCCACTTGACGCTGGCCATCCCGTACCACCCCGGAACCACCAGCCGCAGCGGGTACCCATGCTGCGGCGGCAGTTCGGCGCCGTTCATGGCGTAGGCAAGGACGACGTCGGGACGCAGGGCTTCGCGGACCGGAAGGCTGCGTGCGAAGCGGTGCGGGACGCCGCCTTGAACACCCGCGTCCGCGCCGGTGAAGACCACTTCCAGGGCGCCGGGCAGTATTCCCGCCTTATCCAGGAGATAGGCCAGCGGAACACCGGTCCATTGCGCCGTGCCCACCGCTTCCAGCACCCACGGCTGGCTGAGGGGCCGCGGCTCCAGCAGCGACCTGCCGTTGCCCGCGCACTCAAGGGTGACCGGGACGGTGATGGCCGGGGCCCTGCGGAGGGCTGCGAGGTTCAGCTCCAGGGCCCGTTCCACCGCACCCCGGATCCGCAGGTGCCAGGAGGTGGCCTGGATGTCCGGGATATCGAAATGCGTGAGTACGTAGTGCAGCCCGGGAGGCGTGAGGTCGCGGCGTAGCGCTTCCAGCGGCATCGAATGGTTGCGGGCGGAGAGCTGCAGTTCCTCGGGAGTAAGGGGACCCTCCGACGGGCCCGCGGATACCGGCGGGGCTTCCGCAGCCGGTGGCTGGCTGTGTTCTCTGGTCTGTGTCATGGCGCCGGGATTCTGTGGGCCGTGCTCCGCCGGGGTGGCGGCGCCTAGGCACTGGTCTACGCCGGGATCCCCGGTCCGTCAACAGCCCACGGACCGGGGAGCGGAGCGCTACAGGACGGGCCGCGTCAGGAACTCGGCCAGGCTGATGGGGTCCTGGCCGGTCAAGCCGTGCACGTCAGGTGAAAGCCCTGCCATTTCGCCGGCCGCCATGGCCGTGTACGTACTCACCCATGCGTCCAGCTGCCATTGCGGAGCGCCGTAGGACGCCCGGGAGGCGTAGGCTTCCTCCACTGTCTCCGGGTGGTAGCTGACGGTCCGTCCGGTTCCGTCGCTCAGCACCCGGGCGGCCTGCGCCATGGTCAGTTCTTCCGGCCCGGTCAGGTTGTAGGTCATTCCCTTGTGGATCGCCGGGTCGCGGAGCACTGCGTGGGCGGAGCGGGCCACATCCTCCCGTGCCACCCCGGAAAACACGCCGTCACCGGCGGGCCCGCGGATCACGCCGTCCTCTCCGGCCATGAGCGGCAGGAAGTCCAGGTAGAAGTTGTCCCGGAGGAACGTGAAGTCCATACCGGAGGCCTTGATCCGCTCCTCCGTGGCGTAATGGTCCCGGGCCAGGGTGAACGTGGCATCCGGCGCGGCGCCGTAGAAGGACGTGTACACCACATGCTGGACTCCCGCGTCGGCGGCTGCGTCCACGAACGCATAATGCTGCTGCAGCCGGTCCTCGGCCTCGGCAGCGGAGACCATGAACAGGAGCTTCACTCCATCCAGGGCCTGCCGGGACGCCGCACCGTCGCCGTAGGAACACACCACGGCGGAGGCCCCTGCCAGTTCCGGCGCCCGGGCCGGGTCGCGCACCAACAGCCGCTGCGCGAAGCCGGACGTGGCAAGTTGCCGCGCCAGCATGCCGCCCAGGCCTCCGGTGGATCCGGTGACCGCCAGCTCAGGAAGATCGGCCGGGGCGGCCATTCAGGCTTCCCGGGTGGCAGGCGACTTGGTCTGGGCCGGGTCGCGTTCGGCCAGGCCGCCGATGGCGTCGTCAATCTTCTTGAGGACCTCGGCATCCAGCCTCACCCCTGCCGCCGCAACGGTGTCCGCGATCTGTTCCGGCCGGGACGCACCCACGATGGCGGACGCCACGTTCGGGTTCTGGAGGACCCACGCAACGGCGAGCTGCGGCATGGTCAGGCCGGCTTCGGCGGCAATCGGCTTCAGGTCCTGCACGCCGGCCAGGACGTCGTCGCGCATCCACCGCTCAATCATCTTGGCGCCGCCCTTTTCATCGGTGGCGCGGCTGCCTTCCGGGGCCGGCCGGCCGGGAAGGTACTTGCCGCTGAGGACGCCCTGGGCCATGGGCGACCAGACGATCTGGGATACCCCCAGCTCTTCCGACGCCGGGACCACTTCCGCTTCGATGACCCGCCACAGCATGGAGTACTGGGGCTGGTTGGAGATGAGCTGGAAGCCGAGTTCCTTGGACAGCCGGTGCCCTTCACGGAGCTGGTCGGCGGTCCACTCGCTGACGCCGATGTAGAGCGCCTTGCCTTGCCGGACGATGTCCGCGAACGCCTGCATGGTCTCTTCCAGCGGCGTCTCGAAGTCGTAGCGGTGGGCCTGGTAGAGGTCCACGTAGTTCGTCTGCAGCCGGCGCAGGGACCCGTTGATGGATTCCATGATGTGTTTGCGGGAGAGCCCCACATCGTTCTTGCCCTTGGGGCCGGTGGGGCCGAAGACCTTGGTGAAGATTTCCAGGGACTCGCGCCGCTCGTCCTTCAAGGCCTCGCCCAGGACGGTTTCCGCTGCGGTGTTTGCATAGACATCCGCGGTGTCGAAAGTGCTGATGCCGGCGTCGAGGGCTGCCCGCACGCATTGGGTGGCAACGTCGTTTTCCACCTGCGAGCCGTGCGTCAGCCAGTTGCCGAACGTGATTTCCGAGACTTTGAAGCCACTGTTTCCGAGGTATCTGAATTCCATGGGTTTCACGCTAACCCAGTTGGTTGCTCAGGGTAAGGGCTTAGCGGTTCTCCGGCGCTTTGCCCTTGAGGACCTGCTTCGGGCCTGCGAGCGAAACGAGGGACCCGGTGTCCAGCGGCGGCACCGGATGCGGCGGCACGGGCTTCTTGAAGGACCTCGGCAGTTCGTGCGGCGGCCGGTGGTTGTGCAGGGCGGATTCCACCAGTGGGGCTACCTGGGCAACCTTGTCGGCGGGCGCCGCCGGGTCCGGAAGGTCCCGCACCGAGAGCTTGATTTCGGGCGCGGCGGCCCGTGCCCTGGCCTCGGCGCGTTTGTCGGCTTCGGCCACGGCTGAGGCCCAGTCTTCGGCCAGGACAGGCGGTTCGGCCCGGGCCGCGGCAAGTTTGGGGTGGCGTACGACGACGGTGCGCAGCGACTCCCTGAGCCGTGCCGGCTTCACGGCGGCTGCACGTTCCCGCCAGGATGGGCGGCCCTCCGGGCGTTCGCTCCGTGCCGCCCTTAACAGCGCACTGCCCTTCCGGGGGCCCTTTCCGAACAGGGCCATCACCACGATGCCCGCCAGCCGGCCCACGCCGGCAAGGACCAAGGTAAGCACCCCGAGGAGGAAGAGGACCAGGAACATCAGGAGGGCTACGCCCATGGTGCCGAAGAAGGTCAGGTTGAGGACCAGAGTGTCCGGTTGCTCCACGTCATCACTCCTTTCCACCAACATCCCGGGCCCGCTGCCGGCGCACAGTGCCAGGGGCAAGCTCCTTCTCAACCATACGGATTTTTGGCGTCCCATGCCGCCGGGCGCGGTGGCATGGACAGGGTTGTAGCGAAGCTGTTACCCGATGTGACAGCATCACCGGATGACCGAATCGAATGAGTCCGCGAACTGTGTGTGCCTGTCCGGCGAACAGTACGCCGAGTGCTGTGGCAGGTTCCATTCCGGCACGGCGGAAGCTTCAACCGCGGAGCAGCTGATGCGGTCCCGCTACAGCGCGTTTGCCCGGCTGGATGAGGCCTACCTGCTCCGGACCCAGCATCCGTCAACGGTCCCGGCCGGCCTCGACCTGGATCCGGCCATGCAGTGGCGGCGCCTGGACATCATTGCCACCAGCCAGGGCGGCCCGTTCGACACCGAAGGGACTGTGGAGTTCAAGGCCTATTACCGGCACGGTGCGGACCGCGGGGTTCTCCATGAAGCCAGCAGGTTTGTCCGCGAAGGCGGCCGGTGGCTCTACATGGACGGCGACATCCTGTCCCCCTAGCAGCGGCGCGCCGCCTGCGGGCTACTCGCCGTCGTCGTAATACTCGCTGTCCGGGGTGAAACCGGCACGGTCGACCCTGCGGTGGAACCGCATCCCCGCAAGGCCGCCGAGGACGGCGCCCACCAGGGCCACAGCCGCCACCACCACGGCTGCGATGATGCTGGTGGTGGTCAGTTGGCCCTCGTTGACGGGAATCCGCGGGAAGCTGTTGAGGTTGGCCAGGACGTTGAACTGCTGACCCGCCACGAGGCCGAGGATGGCGACCACGACGGCCGCGATCAGGGCCCAGATCCACACCATAAGACCCTGCCTTGCGCCGTTGAAGCGCGCCATCCGGCCGGCGACGTAACCGCCGCAATAGTAGGAGAGGAACAGGATCACCAGCAGGACGATGATGCCCACCAGCCCCACGGTGCCGCTGTTCTGCGCGGCCTGGTTCACGGCCGCGTTGACGTCCGTGTTGTTGGCCAGCCCCACAGCGGTCCCGGCAGCAGCAACCAATGCAGTCAGCAGCACGGCCATTCCGGTGGCGGTGAGCCAGCCGAAGAACGCAGAGCCGGCTTTGATGCCGCCGAACCGTTCCTTTTGGCGGGCGACGGCGGTTTCCCTGTCCGCGAGCGCCGGGTCCACCACGGCTGCCGCAGCAGTAGCGGGGGCAGGGCGGTACTCCCGCTCAGCGGACGGGGCGGCGCCGTAGTCCCGGTCGCGTTCCCGCTCGCGCGGGCGGGCCGGTGCCTGGTCGATCGACCGTGTGGCGGGATCCTCCGCTGCGTCCGCGCGGGGGTTGCCGCGGCGGGAGGTCTCATCCTCCCGGGCATGGCGGGGAGGCAGGTTCTCTGGGTCCGTTGAGCTGCTCATGAACTAACTCAACCACCCGCCCCCACCGATAGCAAGCGTGCTTATTATTTCGTGACCTGCGGTTTTACCGGTATTCGCGGTGCAGGTCTTCCTTCCTGGACGGCCCGGCAGAGGCATCGGCGATCCACGGGCCGGTCCCCTCGGACTGGTCAAGCACGCCGGCTTCCAGCCAGGTGTAATCGCCGGCGAGGACCTTGCGGGTCAGCGCGTGGTCGGCGTCGTCCGTGTTCCGCCACAACTGGTCGAAGTACTCGTCCACCCGCACTTTTGCCTGCTCGCAGTAGGCATCGGCAAGTTCGTAGGCGCCCGCGGCCGTACCGGGGGAGGTGCGAAGCAGCATTTCAGCGCGGGAACAGCATGCGGTCATGGCGAAGAGTTCGGCGCCGATGTCCACGATGCGGCCCAGGAAGGCCTGCTTCCGCTCCAGCTTTGCCTGCCACCGGCCCATGCCGTAGAAGGTTTGCCGTGCCAGCCGGCGCGAGGAGCGTTCCACGAAGCGCAGGTGCTTGGCCAGCCGGCCGAAGTCGCTGTAGGAGCGCGGGTCCATGCCGGCGCCCGCCACCAGCTTGGGCAGCCATTTTGCGTAGAAACCGGAGGCGCCGACGGCGGCCCTGGCTTTATCGGCAAGGCTCGCATCGAGGGACGCGAGCTCGCCCGCCGCTGCCAGATGCGCGTCCACGGCCTCCCGGGCAATAAGCAACCGCATGATCTCGGAAGACCCCTCGAAGATCCGGTTGATCCGCATGTCGCGCAACTGCTGCTCGGCCGGTACCGCTCGTTCGCCCCGGGCCGCCAGCGACTCGGCCGTTTCAAATCCGCGGCCGCCGCGGATTTGCACCAACTCGTCCGCGATCCGGCAGCTGATCTCCGTGGCCCAGAGTTTGGCGAGCGCGGCTTCGATGCGGACGTCCTTCTGCCCGGCGTCCGCCAGTTCGGCGGCGAGTTCAAAGACTGCGTCCAAGGCGAAGGCGGACGCCGCGATGAACGCGATCTTCTTGCCCACGGCCTCGTGTTCGCCCACGGGCCGGCCCCACTGGGTGCGGGCGTTGGACCATTCGCGGGCAATCTTCAGGCTCCAACGCCCCGAGGCCACGCACAGCGCCGGCAGCGCCAGGCGGCCGGTGTTCAGGGTGGTCAAGGCAATCTTCAGGCCCTGGCCCTCGCGGCCCAGCCGGTTCGCGGCGGGAACCCGCACCTGGTGGAAACGGGTCACGCCGTTTTCGATGCCGCGCAGGCCCATGAAGGCGTTCCGGTTCTCCACCGTGATGCCGGGCGAGTCCATCTCCACCACGAAGGCGCTGATGCCGCCTTTGTGGGTGGTGCCTGCGGCGTCGGTGTGGGCGGGAACCAGGGCCATCACCACCACCAGTTCGGCGATCACGCCGTTGGTGGTCCACAGCTTCACACCGTCCAGGAGGTACGCCTCGCCGTCGTCCGTTGGCGTTGCCGTGCTGCCCATCCGGGCGGGATCGCTGCCGACGTCCGGTTCCGTGAGGAGGAACGCGGTGACGGCGCCGGCAGCGCAGCGGGGAAGGTATTCGCGTTTCTGCGCGGGCGTGCCGAAGACCTTGACCGGCTCCGGAACGCCGATGGACTGGTGGGCGGAGATGAGCGCTCCCAGGCTGGGATGGACGCTGCCGAGAAGGGCAAGCGCCCGGCCGTAGTACACCAGTGAGAGGCCCAGGCCGCCGTATTCCTCCGGGATCTTCATGCCGAAGACGCCCAGGGCGGCCAGGTCCCTGATGTACTCGTCAGGAATCTTTGCGTCCCGTTCAATGATCCGCCCGGACATGGACTTGGCGTATTCGGTCAGGCGGGCCATGAAGGCCTCGCCCTTTTCCACGGACGCCGGATCGGCGGCCGGCCAGGGGTGGACCAGGCCGAGGTCGAAGCTGCCCAGGTAGAGGCCTTTGGCGAAGCTGGGGCGGTCCCAGCCGGTTTCGCGGGCGGCCTCTGCGACGGCCCTGGCATCTTCGGCGGTGGCTCCGGCCCCGATGTTGCCGGCCGGAACGGGGATTTCCTCAGCCGGGGCGTCTTTGGCCTGGCTGTCAGTTGCGGAGCTCATGGGTTATCTCCTCGGGCCGGAATGGCCGGTGTAGCCATGGATCCGCCGGGTTGGAGAACCCTTCAGCTGTCACTCAAGATTACCCGCGGGTAGGTTCCCGTGCCAGGGGCCGTTTGCCCCTGGAAATCGCCGGACAGATCGACGGCGGCCGCACGGTGGACCAGCCTGTCCCACCCGGCGTTGATTCCGTGGACCACTGCCAGGAGCGTGGTGGACAGCACCGTCCACGTGAGCTTTCCGGCGCCCAGCACCACCAGGGCAACCAGCCCGGCGGCCAGGACGAATCCGGCCAGGACCGCGCCGAACACCAGCGTCCCGATGAAAACCAAGGTGGCTGTTTCCACTGTGCTCAGATCGAACTGCATGAATCCCCCTGCTGCGGCGTTGCGGTGGCGAAAGACTGCTGTGGTGAAGACCAGTAGCTGAAGCGTAGGGGGACACTCCCGCCGCCAGCCAGAGGCGGGTGGGGCTGGAGGGGCTGTTGATACGGGATTGAGACACTACCCGGAGGTAGGTCACGGAGTGGTCGCGGCGGCCTGCGTTAACCTTGTAGTTGGCAGTTTTCCGGTCCACCCCCGCTGCCGCCCCCGCCACCCGATCCCAAGGAGAGTGCGTGCCCCGCTCCGCCAGGTCATCCGCTGATGCCATCAGCGCCCGGCTTCGGGACCTCGAACTCCTCACCAAGGGACCCGCCTGGGCGCTGACGCGTTCGGCGCCGTGGGTGATCGCGGTGCTGCAGGCTTCCTTCACCCGCACCCGGCCGCAGCTGCCCCTGGAGGAATTCCATGCCGACGTCGACTCGTTCCTTGAGGAGCTGCGGCGCCAGGAACCCGGGCTGGGCGGAGGGGCCAACGGAAAATCCTTCGGCGACGAGTGGACCCGGCGGCAGTTCCTGACCCGCCGCAACCAGTCGGGCCAGATCGTGTACGAGGTCACCGAACCGGCAGCGCGCGTGCTGGCCTTCCTGGACAGCCTCTCCAGCGAACGGTCCACGTTGAACGGTTCCCGGCTGGGCACCCTGCTGGGGGACGTGGAGAAGCTTGCCAACGAAACCAACCCGGACCAGAGTGCGCGCCTGGAGGCCCTGGAAGAGGAAATCGAGGAGCGGCAGCAGCTCATCGAGGACATCAGCACCGGCGAGTTCGACGGCCTCCTGGACGATGACGAGGCAGTGGAGGCCGCCGGGAACATCCTGGACCTGGCCGCCAGCCTGCCCGCGGACTACAAGAAGATGCGCGACAGGATCGAGGAACTGGTGGGCGGCCTGCGCAACCAGATCATTGAGGAGTCGCTGACCAAAGGCGCCACCATGGCGCAGGTGCTGGAGGCGGACAAACGGCTCCGCCAGAGCCCGGAGGGCCGGACGTTCCGGTCCTTCACCGCCTTCCTGGAGGACCCGCAGCAGCAGCTCCGGTTCCGGTCCGCCATCGGCGAAGTCCTGAGCCGCCAGTTCGCCGACGACCTCTCACCCGAGGACCGGGAGACCCTGAAAAACCTGGTGGCGGAGCTCCGGCAGCAGCACAGCCAGATCCAGCGCATCTACGGCAAGCTCAGCGAGAGCCTCAACACGTACGTCCAGAGTGACGATTTCCGCCAGTCGGTCCGGCTCCGGCAGGTGCTGCGGGAGGCGGAGCAGGCCATCCGGTCGCTGCCGTACGAGCGTGAACGCCCCGGCCTGGTGCCTGGCCCGGTCCTGTACAACGCGGGCTTCGAGTCGCTGTCCATGGTGAAGCTGTTCGATCCCGACGAGTTCGCGGCTCCGCCCCGCCTGGCCGATCCCATCGCCTTCACGGACTCGGACCGGGTGCGCTCGCCGAGGACCGGCAAAGCCAAGCCCGCGGTGGTCCGCGCGGCCATGGCGGGGGCTGCAACGCTCGCTGACGCCTGGCAGCAGTTGCCCCCCGGGGAGCAGCACATCAACACCATTCGCGCCCTCCTCTCCGAAGCCCTGCACCGGGGTGCCGACTTCAACCGCGGGGCCTGGGACGGCCTGGACTTCGAACAGATAGACGGTTCCACCCGCAGGGCCTACCTGCCCGTGGTCACGCTCGCAAAGGATTCAGATGACTGAGGAAATCACGACACCGCTGGACGAGCCGGTGGCTGAGCCTGTCGAAACCCCGGTGTCGTCGAGCCCCACCCCCGGAGTGGTCTCCCCCCGGGACACCTTCGTGGACGGCGCAGCCCTGTTCCCCGGCGATACCGGCGTGCTGCCGATGAAGGTGCGGCAGGCGCTGGTCAAGCTCCTCAAGGGCCCGTACATCGATGGCGGCCGTGACGAGAAGCTGTGGACGGTGCTGCTGGACAACCAGTTGATCCTGCGGAGCCGCCTCTCCGAGCTGTTCCTCACCCTGCAGCTGGACCATGAGCGGAAGATCGCCGTCCTCCGTCCCGTCGACCCGGAGGTCATCGGCGGCAGCACCCGGTCCAGCATCCTGCGCCAGCAGCGTGCGCTGAGCCGGGTTGAAACCATCGTCCTGCTCCGGCTCCGGCTGCTCCTGGACCGGCACGTCACCGCCCAGACGGACCCCACCATCACCCGGGAGGAGATCACGGACCTGGTGGCGCACTACCAACCGGCGGGCCAGCAGGACGCCCTCCGCGATTCGGATGTGGTGACCCGTGCCATCACCAAGCTCCTGGCCCGCCAGCTCCTGCTCCCCACGGGCCTGGAGGATGTCTACACCATCTCCAACGCCCTGCCCTTGGCGCTGCCGTTTGAAAACATCGGCGACATCCCGGCCCACATCGAAGCGCTGGTGGCGGCTTCGGCCGACGCCACGGGCACGGAAGCACTGTTGGAGTTTGACGCCCAAGGTGGGGACGAGAATGACGACGACGGCGCTGCCGCCCCGGGAGTGGCATCGGGCCTGTCGGAGCCGGGCGCATGGTCCGCAGGACCAATGCCGCCCGGCGAAGGGGCGGGGGCGGCAGCGCTGTCGTTGTTCCCAACCACAGCTAAGGAGGCAGGACAGTGACCATCGCAAGCATGCTCCCGCTGGGGGACGTGACCAACCCGGGCCAGATGCGGCTTGCCGTGGTGCAGGTGGTCAACTGGGGGACGTTCCACGGCGCGCACACCATGCATGTGGACCGGAACGGCACCTTGCTGACGGGTAACTCCGGCGTGGGCAAGTCGACGTTGTTCGATGCCATGTTGCGGGTGTTCGATGCGCGGCCGCGGTCCAACGAGGCGGCGGCGCAGCGTTCCGGCGGTGCGGTGGAGGACAAGCGCACCACCTTCACCTATATGCGCGGCAAGGTGGGGGACAAGGCCGTGGGGGACGGCTCGGCGAGTGCGTTCCAGCGCCCGGGTGCCACCTGGTCCGCCGTCGCGCTGACGTTCGACAACGCCGCCGGCACCCGGGTGACGGTCTCGGCGCTGTTCGACCTGCCCAAGAACGGGACCGAGTCCAGCGTGGGCCGGTTCTACCTGATTGACAACGTGCCGCTGGACCTGGAAGCCGTGGAAGGCATCGCGGACAAGCGCTTCACCAAGGGCGCACTGGAAACGATCTTCCCGCACGCGCAGGTGTTCGATGTCCACAAGGCGTTCGCTGAACGGTTCCGCCGGCTGCTGGGAATCAGCTCGGACCAGGCGCTGCCTTTGCTGCGCGTCATCCAGGCAGGGAAGGGGCTGGGCGGCAGCGTCAACACGTTTTTCCGCGACCAGGTGCTGGATGCCCCTGCAACATTGGCCGCCGCGGATGACGTGGTGGAGGAGTTCAGCAACCTGATGTCCATCCGCCAGCGGCTGGAGGACGTCCGGCAGCAGCGCGACCAGCTGGCCCCGGTGCCGGGACTGAACCGTGAATACGCGCAGTCCCTGCTGGACGCGAACCGGCTGAGGGACCTTGTGGGGGAGGAGTTCGAGGCCTACAAGCAGAAGCTGGCGGTCGAGGTCCACCAGAAAACCCTGGTCCGGTTCCGTGAGCTGGCGCAGGCGAAGGCCAAGGAGCTCGGCGCCGAACGAGCGGTCCGTGACGGCCTGGCCAAGGAGCTTCGGCAGCTGGAGACCGATTACAACAACCAGGGCGGCAACGCCATCTCGGCGATCGAGCAGTCCCTGGAGAACGCCCGGGTGGGGCTGAAGCTTCGCCGCCAGGTGGAAGAGGCGGCCCAGCAGGCCTTGTCCGACGCCGGGCTGCAGCTTGAGTGGAGCGCGGCCGGCTGGGAGCAGGCGCACGAACAGGCGGCGGCGAGGTCGGCCGAGCTGAAGGACGATTCGCAGGCCCTGCAGGAGCTCCGGTTCGAGGCGTTCGACGCCCATGCCACCCGCAAACGGGAGCTTGCGGCCGCCGAGCAGGAACTCCTGTCGCTGAAAACGCGCAAATCCCTCCTGCCGCCGTCGAGCATTGAAAACCGCGCCGCGATCGCCGCCGCCACGGGGATCCCGGAGGACCGGATGCCGTTCGCAGGCGAGCTCATGGACCTCGCCGAAGGCGAGGAGCGGTGGCGCCCGGCAGCGGAGCGCGCGCTCCGGAGCCTGGCCACCACCCTGCTGGTGCCGGGGGAGCACTTCGGTGCCGTGACCCGGTACCTCAACGACCATAACGTCCGCGGCGCGTTGCGGGCGGTGGACGTCTCCAAGCCGCTGGCAGGCGGCGCGCTCGCCGTGGAGGACGTGCGCGACGGCGACCTGCTGGCCAAGCTGGACATCCTCGCCGCCGGTGCGGTGGCCGAGGCCGGCGAATGGGTCCGCGAGCGGATCGCACTGGACTTTGCCTACCCGTGCGTCGAGGATCCGGACGAACTCGCAGCCCTGGAGAAGGGCCTGAGCCTGGGCGGCGTGGTCAAGCGGAACCGGCACACGGTGGAGAAGGACGACCGCTTCACCAGCCGCCAGGACTACGTGCTCGGTTTCGACAACGCCGCCAAGCTCGAACTCGTTGCCGGCCAGGTGGAGGACCTCCGGCAGGAAGTGGCCAAGGCCGCAGAACTGGCCCAGAGCCGCGAGGACTCGCACCAGGGCATGAGCCGCCAGCTCGATGCCCTGCGCCGCATCGCCGAGGACGACCGCCCGTGGGAACAAGTGTCCGCGGCTGTCGCGGCGGACGAGCTCGCCCGGATCGAGCAGCGGCTCAAGGATGCCCTGGCGGCCCAAGCGGACCTGGAACCGCTCCGCGCCACCATCGAGGAGGTCCGGCAGAAACACCAGTCCAGCACCGAGTCGGCAGCAGTCCTGCAAAGCGAATACAAGGCCCTGGACCGCCAGCTGACGGGCGCGGACGCGCTGCTCGAAGCCGCGCGCGTCCGCCTGGCCCAGGCTCCGCCGTCGGACGCCACTGAGGCAGCGCTCGAACCGCACTTCGCGGAATTTGGCGACGTGACCGAAATGCATGAACTGGACAACCTGGCCAACCGGGTACGGACCGCCCTGCTGGGCGAACTGCACGCAGCCGAGTCGCGGGGACAGGCCACGGCCGAGCGCCTCACCCGCATCTTCGAGGGCTTCGTCCGGGAGTGGGGCAGCGCCATTTCTGCCGACCACGGAACCAGCATTGGCGCCGCCAGCGAGTTTGAGTCCCGCTACCACGCGATCGTGAATGACGGCCTGCCCGCGCAGGAGGCCGAGTTCCGGCAGTTCTTCAACCAGCGCACGCACGAGTCCTTCAGCACCCTGCTGCACCTGCTGGACGAGGAACGGCGCTCCATCACCAGCCGCATCCTCCCGCTGAACGGCATCCTGTCCCAGGTCAACTTCCATGAGGGCAGCTACCTGGAACTGGACATCAAACAGACGCTGCCGCCCACTGCCAAGCAGTTCAAGGACGCCATCCAGAACGCGCTGAAGGCACGGCACACCCGGCCCGCGAAGGCGGAGGCAGGCCGCTCAGACGGTTCCGGTCCGGACAGGGACGACGACGCCGAGCTCACCGCCCGCTACAAGTCCCTTGAGACGCTGGTCAAGCGGCTGGGGTCGCAGGCGCCGGAGGACCGGCGCTGGCGCGCCGAGGTCCTGGACGTCCGCGGCCACCTGTTCATCCAGTGCAAGGAACACCGCGAAGTCGCCGCCCCCACCTCGGGAAAGAAGGGCGGCAGCAGGACGACAGAAGTGTTCATGCACGCCGACACCGGATCGATGTCCGGTGGCGAGCGGCAGCGGTTCACGGCGTTCATCATGGCCGCCGCCCTCAGCTACCAGCTGGGAATTGCCGAGCAGGGTTTCACCACCTACGGCACGGTGATGATGGACGAGGCCTTCGTGCTCGCGTCCGAGGAGTTCGCCGGAGCCGGGATCAAGGCGCTGCACGAATTCGGGTTCCAGCTGCTGCTGGCTGCGCCCGAAAACGTGATCGACCTGTCCCGGCACCTGGGCTCCGTGACCGAAATCCTGCGTGACAAACGCACCAACCGTTCCGGCGTCCTGACCGCACCGGTCATCCGCCCCCGCCCGGGGGAAGAAGGCGCCTGGCGGTCCGAGGCGAACCCGGTGGATATCGTCCTGCGGTAACCGGCAGCACGTGGAGTGCGCCGGTTACCTGGACTGCACTGGTTACTTGGACTGAACCCTGGCCAGGAACTGGGCCGTGCGGTCCTGCAGCCCCTGGATTTGGCGCTGCACGACGACGGCGGGGTCCGGGTTGATCTCGTTGGCCGGCGGTTCCCTGCGGACGTTGCCGCAGCAGAGGAAGTCGGCGCAGATCAGGGTGCCGACGGTGTTGCCGTCGCGCCCCGACTGGCCCGAGCGCTTGGCGACCCAGAGCAGGACGTCCTCCTTGGAGAAGACGTCCCGGCAGAGTTCGCACAACACGGAACGGTTCTTCCGGACGCCTCCCTCGGGGGCCCGGAGCATGATTCCGGTGAGGCCTTTCGGACCGGGGACCACCAGGTAACCGCGCAGCGGCATCTTTCCGTCCCGCCAGCCCAGGAACTCAAGGCTGTCCCAGTCGAGGGAATCGAAGTTTTTGGGCAGCGTCAGTTTCGCCGCTTCCGAGCGGCTGGCGTTGACGAAGGATGAGCGGATTTGCTGGGGCGTGACTGATTGCATGGCTGAACTTTCGTAGCAGTGGGCGGCCCGGATCCGGGCCAAGGTAACAGGGGAGTCAGTCAGTCTCCGCGGAGCAGGCCAAAGCGGCCACCCCGCTCTCCATGGCAGCGGCGGCCGTGATAGCCCTCTGCATGCGCATTTCCTGTTGTCCTGTCCGATGTTCAGCGTTTGTTCAGCGTTCCGGGCGGCTTCGTCCGGCCCGGCAAGGCCATCCTGCCAAATTGGGAGCCAACTGTCCAAGGAACGGCTCGTGGATGTGGCGTTGGTCACCCAATCGGGATTAGGTGACAAAAATGTTGCGTAATGATGATTTGCATAGGTTAGCCTTACTTAAGTTTTCATCCGCCCCCTTGAAGGAGCCCCGTGACTTCCCCCCTTTTCCCTGGTCCCCTCCCCACCCGCCGGAGCCTCTTCTCCTCCACCGGTAAAGCGGCAGCCATCCTCGCCGCAGCCGCGCTCACGCTCTCTGGCTGCTCCACCGGCCCCGCCGCCTCCGTAACCGCCGCCACCAGCGCCGGCGGCAGCACGGCGTTCCCGGTCACCATCGAGCACGTGTTCGGCAGCACCACCATCGAGAAGCAGCCCACCCGGGTGGCGACGGTCTCCTGGGTAAACGACGACGTCGCCATCGCCCTGGGCGTGGTGCCCGTCGGCGTCCCCAAGAACGAATGGGGCGGCAACAGCAAAGGCTCCACCCCGTGGAAGGACGCCGCCCTGGAAAAACTGGGTGCCGGATTCGGTTCGGCCAAAGCGCCGGTCCAGTACTCCGAAGCCGACGGCATCAACTTCACCGAGATCGCCAAGCTCAGCCCCGACGTCATCCTCGCCGCCTACTCGGGCCTCACCGAGGAGGACTACAAGAAGCTCAGCGAGATCGCCCCCGTGGTGGCCCACCCCCAGGTGGCGTACGGAACCTCCTGGCAGGACTCAACCACCATCATCGGCAAAGCCCTGGGCAAGGAAGCGCAGGCAGCACAACTGGTGGCGGACACCGAAGCCACCGTCAAGGACAAGGTCGCCAAGTACCCGCAGATCGCCGGCAAGAGCTTCATCTACGGCAACCTCGAGCCCGCCAAGGGTGACGGCGTGAACGTCTACACGGCCAACGACAACCGTCCCCGGTTCCTCACCGAAATCGGCATGACCCTGGCACCGGTGGTGGCAGAGAACTCCAAGGGCTCCAAGGAGTTCTACATCCCGTGGTCCGCGGAAAAAGCCAACGAGCTGGCCTCTGACATCTTCGTCACCTGGGTCCCCGACGCGTCCACCACGGACGCCATCAAGGCCGACCCCCTGCTGGGCCAGATCCCCGCCATCAAAAACGGCGCCCTGGTGGCCGATTCGGACAACACCCTGACCCTTTCCATCTCGGCATCCTCGCCGCTGAGCCTGCCGTGGTCCCTGGACACCTTCCTGCCGCAGCTCGCCGGCGCAGCGGATGCAGTGAAGTAGGTCCAGCGCCATGAGTACGACGACGGCACGTCCCGCGGCGGACGCCGGCACCCGGGTGCCGGCCCGGGCGTCGGCCGCTCCCCTCCGCGGCAACGCCCCGGAAAGGAAGCACGCCGCCTGGCTGGCTGCCGCCGTCGTCGTGCTGGTACTCATGGCCGGGGCGTCGCTGGCGGTGGGTGCCCGGGATGTTCCACTCGGCACGGTGTGGCAGGCGCTGGCAGCGTTCGATCCCGCGAACGGGGACCATGCCGTGGTCCAGGCGCGGATTCCGCGGACTGTCCTTGGCCTGCTGGCCGGCGGCGCCCTGGGGCTGGCCGGCGCGGCCATGCAGGGAGTTGCCCGCAACCCGCTGGCCGATCCCGGCATCATCGGCGTCAACGCCGGTGCAGCCCTGGCGGTGGTGACCGGCATCTACGTCTTCGGCGTAACCGGCTTTTCCGGATACATCTGGTTCGCCTTCATCGGCGCCGCAACCGCCGCCGTCCTGGTGTATCTCATCGCATCGCTGGGCCGGGAAGGCGCCACGCCGGTCAAGCTCGCGCTTGCGGGGGCTGCCCTGAGCGCCGGGCTCTCCTCCCTCATGAACGTCATCCTGGTCTCCAGCCAGGACACCCTGGACAGGTTCCGGTTCTGGCAGGTCGGCGGAATCGCCGGCAGGGACTGGTCCGTGCTGCTTCCCGGCCTGCCCTTTTTGGCCGCAGGCGCACTCATTGTGCTGTTGAGCGGCAGGATCCTCAACAGCCTGGCCCTGGGCGACGACACCGCCCGCGGGCTTGGACAGCGTGTTGGCTCCGCCCGTGCCGTGACGGCACTGGGAATCGTCCTGCTGTGCGGTACGGCCACGGCTTTGGCGGGACCCATCGGCTTCGTCGGCCTGGTGGTGCCGCACGCCGTCCGTTTCCTCACCGGTCCGGACTACCGCTGGATCCTTCCCTTCTCCCTGGTGGCCGCTCCAACGCTGCTGCTCGCGGCAGACATCATCGGGCGCGTGGTGCTGCTACCCGGCGAGGTCCCGGCCGGCATCATAACAGCCCTCGTCGGCGCCCCGGTCTTCGTCTGGCTGATCCGCCGCGGGAAGGGAGCCGGGCTGTGAGGGTCCACCGGACTGCCGTGCTGGCCTCCGCCGTAGTGGTGATGTTCTTCGTGTTCGTCCTGCTGGGCAGCTACACGGTCACCGTCCCCGACTTCTTCACCATCGTCGCCAACCATCTCACCGGCGGCCCGAAGATTCCGGGCGCCAGCTTCATCGTGATGGAGAACAAGCTTCCGCATGCCGTGGTTGGAACCATGATCGGAGTTGCGTTCGGACTGGCCGGCGCCCTCTTCCAGACCATGCTCCGGAACCCGCTGGCCAGCCCCGATGTCATAGGCATCAGCTCCGGGGCCAGCGCGGCGGCCGTTGTTGCCATCGTTGTTTTCGGCGCATCCGGTGCCACGGTGTCCGGGGCGGCGCTGGCCGGTGCGCTCGCCGTGGCCGTCCTGATCCATGCGATCTCCAGCGGCAGGAACCGCGGGCCCGGCCGGGGAAACGCAGCCGGGAACCGCCTCGTCCTGGCCGGTGTAGGCATCGCCGCCGCCCTGCAGGCAGTGGTGAGTTTCCTGATGACCCGCGCCGATATCCGGACCGCCGCCGACGCCCTGGTCTGGCTGAACGGCTCCCTGAACTCCGCCAACTGGGACCGGGCCGGCGCCCTGTTCCTGGCGCTCGCGGTGCTGGTTCCCGCCGTCGTGTTCCTTGCCGGGCCGCTGCGGATCCTGGAACTGGGCGACGACGCCGCCGCCGGACTGGGACTCCGCGTCGCCGGCACCCGCCTGGCCCTCGTGGTCATTGCGGTATCGCTCGCGGCGGTGGCGACGGCGGCGGCCGGGCCGGTCGCATTCGTCGCCTTCCTGGCCGGACCCATCGCCCGCCGCTTCACCGGCAAACCCGGCCTGCCGGCGTCGGCCCTGGTGGGTGCCCTGATTGTCCTCGCGGCGGACTACTTCGCCGCCAACCTCGCCCCGCTGCTGCTGGACGGCACCGTCCTGCCGGTGGGAGTGGTCACCGGCGCGCTCGGCGCCCCGTTCCTGCTGTGGCTCCTGGTCACAGCCAACAGAAAGGACGCCTGACGTGCCCGTCCTGGAAGCACACGGCCTGACACTGCAATACGACCAACGCCGCGTGGTGGACCGGCTCAGCATCCGGATCCCCGAAGGCAGGGTCACCATGATCGTCGGTGCGAACGCCTGCGGAAAGTCCACCCTGCTGCGCGGCCTGTCCCGGCTCCTCAAACCGGCGGCCGGGGCCGTGACCCTGGACGGCAAGGACATCCACGCCCGCCCGGCCCGCGAACTGGCCCGCACCCTCGGCCTGCTTCCCCAGCATCCCGCCGCCCCGGACGGAATCACCGTCCGGGACCTGGTGGGCCGTGGCCGCTACCCGCACCAAGGCCTGTTCCGCAGCTGGAGCGGCAACGATGAAGCAGCCGTGCAGCGCGCGCTGGAAGCCACCGGGACGCTGGACCTGGCCGGGCGCGAGGTGGACGAACTCTCCGGCGGCCAGCGCCAGCGCGCCTGGATTGCCATGGCGCTGGCGCAGGAAACGGAGGTGCTGCTGCTGGACGAACCCACCACGTACCTCGACCTGGCGCACCAGGTGGAAGTCCTGGACCTGGTCACGGACCTGAACCGCACACGGGGCACCACGGTGGCCATCGTCCTGCACGACCTCAACCTCGCCGCACGCTACGCAGACCACATCATCGCCATGAAGGAGGGCGACGTAACGGCCGCCGGCACCCCCGCCGACGTGGTGACCGAACACCTGGTCCGCGACGTCTTCGGCCTCGAAAGCCGCGTCATCCCCGACCCCGTCTCCGGGACCCCGCTCATCATTCCCATCGGCCGCCACCACGCCACCGCCAACGAACTGGAGCCCGTCGCATGAAGACCCGCGAAACCGCCGCCACCCAGCCGATGAGCCTGGCCTTCGAGGTCAGCGTCACCTCGGTCCGCGACCTCAGTCCCAACTTCCGCAGGATCACCTTCGGCGCGTACTCGCTGCGCGGGTTCGGCGTCCACGGCGACACCCTTGACCTCCGGATCAAACTGCTGATCCCCTCGCTCGCCGCCGACGGCACCGAACTGCCGCTCCCGGCCTTCAACACCAGCCGGCCGGGCTGGTACCGGGACTGGCTTGCCATGGACCCGGCCGTCCGCGGCGCCATGCGGACCTATACCGTCCGGGAGGCCAGGCTGGACGCGGTGTACCCGGAGATCGACGTTGATTTCGCCCTGCACGGCAATCACCGCGGGCTGCCCATGGACGCCTACGGCCCGGCTGCGAACTGGGCCGTGAACGCCAAACCGGGCGATTCCCTGACCATCATCGGCCCCAACAACCGCGCAGCGCACTGCGTCACCGCGGAAACCTACTCCGGCATCGAATGGCGGCCCGGGCTTGCCCAGCGCATCCTGCTCGCCGGCGACGAAACCGCCGTCCCCGCGATCTCCGCGATCCTGGAAACCCTTCCCCCCTACATGAGCGGTCACGCGTTCCTCGAGGTCCAAGAGGCTGGGGACTTCCTGGAGCTCAGCTCGCCGGCCGATATCGAGATCACCTGGCTGGCCCGCGGTGCCGCCATCGGCAGGTCCAGGCCGCACGGCCAGTTGCTGCAGGAGGCAGTGCGCAAGGCCGTCCCCGTGCCGGGCTGGGTGGGCATCACCGCGGACGGCGGCGGCGCGGGGCCGGAGCCCGAAGACGTCAACGTCGACGTGGACATCCTTTGGGAAACGCCCGCCCGGATGGAGGCCGCCGCCGTCACCGCCTCCAGGAATCCGAGCCTGCCCGCCGGTGCCATGCCCTTCTACGCCTGGATCGCCGGCGAAGCGGCCGCCATCCGGGACCTGCGCCGGTACCTGGTCCGCGAGGTAGGCATCGACCGCAAGCAGGTGGCGTTCATGGGCTACTGGCGGCAGGGCAAGGCCGAGGGCTGAGTCTTCCTGCGCCTGGGTGCGCCGGCGACACTATTTCGCCGTCGCTTAGCGGTTGGACCCTTCCCAAACTTCGCAAGCTCAGTTCGGGGCCCTCGGGTCCGCCCTTCCTCCCTGCACTTCGTTCCGGCCGCGGGCGGCCTCTCTCCGCTCCGGTCGGCGATGCGCTCCTACGCGAAACAGCGTCGCCGGCTTAGAGCCTCTCCGTCACCCAAGCTTTACCTCGGCTTTCCCTGCGCGCTTCTTCTTGCGTTTAGGTTGGGGTCGTGGTGCCTGAATCCTTGCTTCCTGACTCGGGGCGGCGGGTGTTTGTTGCCCTGGGGGACTCTTTCACCGAAGGGGTGGGGGACCGGGATGAGCGGCTGCCCAACGGGGTGCGGGGCTGGGCCGACCGGGTGGCCGAGAAACTGGCCAAAGCGCAGCCCGGCTGGAAGTACGCCAACCTGGCCATCAGGAGCAAGCGGCTCAGGCACATCATCGACGAACAATTGGAGCCCGCCCTGCGCATGCGGCCCACGCTGATCACGCTCTACGCCGGCGGCAACGACATCCTGGACCTGAAGACGGACATGGGCGCGCTGATGGCGGACTACGAGCAATTCGTCGCCGCACTCGCAGGGACCGGGGCTACCGTGGTCCTCTTCACCGGGTTCGACGTCAAGGTTTCGGCGCTGCTGGAGCCGCTGAAGAAGCGCAATGCCTACTACAACCAGCGGGTCCGGGAGATCGCCGCGAAGCACGGGGCCCTGTTGGTGGATTACTGGTGCCTGGACGCCTTCCATGACCGGAGGATGTGGGACTCGGACCGGCTCCACATGTCCAAGGCCGGGCACAAATACCTTGCCGGGCAGGTGCTGGACCAGTTGGGCGTACCGCACAAGATCAAGCTCAAGGACTGGGAACCGGCCGCCCGGCTCAGCGTGCGCGAATGGGAGCAGCAGCAGCGGCGCTGGGTCCACGACTGGGTCCTGCCGCTGTTCGGCCGCAAGCTCCGCGGCGTCACGCTGGGGGATACGCTCACCCCGCGCTGGCCGGAGCCGGTGAAGGTCCCGCGCAAAGGGCTGAAGAAGCTTGCGGCGGAAACGCCCGACGACGGCGCCGTGCCTTAGCTGGTCTGGGCGGGCGGGGTGTCCAGCAGGTTTTCATACCCCGGCGCCACCCGGCCGGCATGGAACTCCAGCACCTCGAAATCGGCCACCCCGTTGGAGTAGAACGGGTCCTGCGCCAGGCTGGCGTCGAGGGTGGCGCGGTCCGCCTGCGACAGCAACAATCCTCCGGTACGCGGAATCTTGCGGCCCGCGGCGATGAACACGCCGTCGTCGAAGGCCTTTTGTAGCCAGGCGATGTGGGCGTCGTTATGGAAGTCGACGATCTCCTGGGGCACGCGGTAGGTGAGGGAGACAACATACATGGGCCAAGCCTACCGGCGTCACAACGGGCTACTTGAAAGATCAATCGTAGAATGGGCTCATGACCGAACCCCGATGGCTCAACGCAGACGAACGCCGTGCCTGGCTGGCGCTGGTGAGCATCAACACGTTGCTGCCTGCGGCACTCGATACCAGGCTGCACGGCGCGGGGAAGTTGTCCCTTTTCGACTACACCGTCCTGGCCATGCTCTCCGAAGCCGAGGACCGGTTCCTGCCCATGAGTGAGCTGGCCGCCCGCAGCAGCGCTTCCCTGTCCCGCCTCTCCCATGTGGTGACGAAGCTCCAAAAACGGGGCTGGGTGGAGCGCCGGCCGCACCCCCACGATGCGCGGGTCACGACGGCGCACCTCACCGAGGAAGGCATGGCGACCATTGTGGGGCTGGCACCCCGCCACGTTGAGGATGTCCGGGACCTGTTCCTCGATGCCTTGACCGAACAGGACGTCCTGGACCTGGCGCGGATCGGCGAAAAAGTTGTCGGACGGCTGGACACTGACCACTGGATCCTGCGCGAAACCAAGGGCTGAGCCGCCGATTGGTTGCTTCCGGCAACGGATGGCAAACTTACCGCATGGATTTCACTTCCCGGTTCGTGGCCCTGGGCGATTCTTTCACTGAAGGCGTTGGCGACGACGACCCCGCCCGCCCCAATGGCGTGCGCGGCTGGGCCGACCGCCTGGCCGAACAACTGTGCGCCGCCGATCCCGGCTTCGGCTACGCCAACCTGGCCATCCGCGGCAGGAAGCTCCGCCAGATCCTTGCCGAGCAGGTGGACGCCGCCGTCGAACTCAAGCCCACACTGGTGAGTATTTACGCAGGTGCCAATGACATCCTCCGGCCACGCGTGGACATCGACGAACTTCTGGTGGAGTACAACGACGCCGTCGGCCGGCTGGCCGCTACCGGCGCCACCGTGGTGATGTTCACCGGCTTCGATGCCCGGGGGTCAAAGGTCTTCGGCACCATGCGCGGCCGGACGGCTATCTATAACGAGCTGGTCCGCGGCATCGCGGGGGACCACGGTGCGCTGTTGGTGGACTACTGGCGCTTCAGCGAGTACTACGACTGGGGCATGTGGGCCCATGACCGGATGCACATGTCCGCTGCGGGCCACGCCAACATGGCCAAGCGTGTGCTCGAAGTCCTCAAATATGACCACTCCATCGACATCCCGCCCATGACGCCGGTCCCCGAACTCAGCGGCAGGGAGGCGCTCCGCGCCAACGCCCAATGGTTCCGGGAATATGCGGCCCCGTGGGTGGTCCGCCGGGTCACCGGCAAGTCGTCCGGGGACAACCTCCGGCCCAAGTACGCCCAGCTCACGCGTCTCTGACCCCCGCAGTGTCCGGCCGCCGTCCTCAGGCGTGCCGGAACGCCGGAGTGGCCAGCATCGAGCCGTCGGCGCGGATCGCCAATACGGCAACATCCCAGGTGTCAGCGGCCAGGTTCAGCATGGGCGTACCGCCGGAAACGATTGCCGTGGTCAGCACATCGGCGGTAACGATGTCCGCCGCCGCCACGGTGACCTGGACGAATTCCGTCCCACCGCCCAGCCGCCAGATGTGCTCGCCCCGCTCGGCGGAACCTGAGGTTGCAAGGGCTGCGTGCTGGCCGCCCGCCCCAAGCGCATACCCGGTGATCAGCGTGCGGCGGTCCGCCGGATCCACAATCCCGGCCTTCCACGGCTCCGTGCTGCCGGGCCGGGGCGAGCCGCTCACCAGGACGTCGCCGCCGGCGTTGAGGCACCAGTCGCGCCGGCCCAGGGCCAGGAGCGAGGTCCCGGCCTCGCGGATTGCGTGGCCTTTGACGAGGCCGGACAGATCAAGGACGCCGTCGGGCCTCTCGGGGGTAAAAGCGCCTTCCGTGCGCAGCCGCCATTCGTGCGCTTCCGCGTACCGTTCCCGCATCTGCGCAGAGGCCGTCCGCAGCGTCAGTTCCCCGCGGGCCAGCCGGCTGGCTTCGGAGTCCGGGCGGTACAGGCTGAAGGTTTCGTCGAGTTCCCGGAAAAGGCGTTCGACGACGGCGGTGGCGGCGGAGAGCTCGTCAAGCCGAGGCTGCCCTTCCGCGGCCATTCCGACGGGCATGGTCAGGCTGATGACCGTACCCATGCACTCGAAGGTGCGGGCTTTCAGGACCGGGGTGCCGGTTTGCGCCGGCAGCGGGCTAGAGGTGCGCTGCATCGATCGCTGCCTGGAGTGAGGTGAGGTAGGCGTTGCTGGTAACGGTGGCGCCGCTGATGGTCTTGATGCCGGCCGACTGGGCAGCCAGCGCCTCGCTGCGGAGCAGGGGTGCCGCGCGGTTGCTGATCTGGACCGACTTGCCGTCGGTGTTGGTCAGCTGGAGGGCTGTGACATCCGTGATCTTGCCGTTCGCCACCGTGATCTGCACCTGCACGGGGCCGAACCTGGTCTGCACAGTGGTGCCCTTGTAGGTGCCGGAGGCGGTGGAACCCGACGAACCGGACGAGCTCGAGGAGCCGGTCGTCCCCGACGTGCCGGACGAGCCTGTTGTGCCGGAGGAACCCGAAGCGGTGGAGGAACCCGTCCCGGATGCGCCGGTGCCGGTGCCGGTGGCGCCCGTGGTGCCGGTCGCCGTCGTGTCTGTTGCGACGGTGCTGATGCCTGGTACCTGCGTGCCGGCCTGCCAGCCCGCCAGGAGAATCCCGGCGGAGGCAAAGGCGGCAGCGGCGAGTCCGCGTATTTTCACCAGTTAAACCTTTCGTGATGGATCTGGTCCTCGCGGACGCCGGCCTTCGCGGCGTCCGCCCTGACGTTGGCCGCCCAGGTGGCCGGTCCGCAGACGTAGACGTCTGCGTCCTTGATGTCCGGGACGTAGGAGGTGAGGCTGTAGCCGTTGCGCACGGCGTCCTCGGGGAGCCAGGTGGAGCGGCCCTGGGACCGCGGCCCGGTGAGGTGGAAGAGCCTGACCCCGCGTTCCTGGCAGAGCTCCAGGATTTCGCGGCTGAGATAGAGTTCCTGCTCCGTGTGGCCGCGGAGCAGGACGCTCGCCTCCCCGGGGCCGAACGGCGTGGTTTCCAGCAGCGCGCGCAGCGGAGTGATGCCGATGCCGGCACCGATCATGACCACTTTGTTCTTGGTGCGGGCAGCGGTGCTGAGCAGGCCGTACGGTCCCTCCAGCGCCACTTTGGTTCCCTTGCGGAGCCGGAGGAGACCGGCCGATCCGTCGCCCAGGTTGCGGACGGTGATCCGCATGGTTCCCTGGCCGTCGGGGCCGGTGAAGACGGGCTCGGCAGAGAGGCTGAACGGGTGCGGATGCCACCACATTCCGGGGGCCAGGAACCGCCAGATGAAGAAGCGTCCGCCGGTCCCCGCCAGCTGGTCCAGCTGCCGGCCGCGCATGACGATGTTCACGACGCCGGGCGCCACGGATTCGACCTTGGCCACAGTGAGCTGGTGCCTGAGGGTGGCCAGTACCGGTTCCAGGATGCGGAAGTACACCAGTGCCGTTCCGGTGGAGATGCAGATGGCCAGCCAATACCAGCGCTGCCAGGTCCCTGCGGCGAAGAGCCCGCCCACGCTGAACTGGTGCGGGATTGAGGTGGCGACGGCGGCATAGGTCAGCAGGTGCACCACGTACCAGAACTCGTACGGGAAGCGGCGCCGGACGGCCACCAGGGACGTCACCACGACGGCGATAAACAGGGCCATGGAGACGAACGCCAGCCACATATCGGGGACCTGCATCCAGAGGTTGACGGACTCGGTGACAGGGTCGAGCCCCTCCGCCATGCCGTACCCGATGGCGATCAGGACGCCGTGGGCCAACAGCAGGTATAGGGAGGGCTTGCCCAGCTTGCCGTGGAATTCCAGGGCGCGGTCGTGGCCGATGGTCCGGTCAATGAAGGGGATCCTTGCGGCCAGGAGCAGCATGAGCAGGACAAGGTCCATACCCGCCAGTCCGGCCACGATCCCGCCCGCGGTGAACAGCCCCGCGGGGGATGTGATGGTCGAAGCCCCGCCGTCCGCCAGCCAGAGGGCAACGGCCGCGGCAACGGAGGCCCAGGCAATCACGGTCAGGAGGTCGGTGCGGAGCATGCGCTGCTTGTGCTGGCCGGCGAACCGGTCGCGGACTGGCCGTGGTGTGGACAGGGAAGGGCGCTCCGGACGGCCGGAGCTGCTTGCGGCCGGTGTTGTCGGCAGGAGCTGCGTGTTCATGCCTCCAAGATTGCTGTGGGAAGCTATGTCCCTGCTGTGAAAAGGGGGAACAAGCTGCTGTGACCTTTCGGTCCCGCTGCCGCCCTTATACACCCGATTGGTCTTTAATTGCGTCAACTCGTAGACTTGGTAGGCGCTAAGTGCGCGGAGCGTGCGCAATTGCTCCGGTTGCCCGGTAATTTTCTCCAGGGCGGCCGGTAGTTAGGGGCTCAAGTTGCGTGACTAACCGTTGCCCTTCTTCACTTTTGGGTCGCCCTTAGCAGCATGGTCCAGCAGCAGATATGCGGATCATTACTTTCAATTCTTGAGGAGAAGTCATGGCAGCACACTGCCAAGTGACCGGAGCCGAGCCGGGCTTTGGGCACAGCATTTCGCACTCGCACCGCCGCAACAAGCGTCGGTTCGATCCGAACATTCAGAAGAAGCGCTACTGGGTTCCGTCCCTGCGCCGTAACGTCACGCTGCAGGTCTCTGCACGTGGCATCAAGACCATCGACGTGCGCGGCATCGACGCAGTCGTCGCCGACATTCTGGCTCGTGGGGTGAAGCTCTAGTGGCTAAGGACAAGGACGTACGTCCGATCATCAAGCTCAAGTCGACCGCGGGCACGGGTTACACCTACGTAACCCGCAAGAACCGTCGTAACGATCCTGACCGCATGGTCCTGAAGAAGTACGACCCCAAGATCCGCCAGCACGTCGAATTCCGAGAGGAGCGCTAAACATGGCTAAGAAGTCCAAGATTGCTCGCAACGAGCAGCGCAAGGTCATCGTTGAGCGTTACGCTGCGAAGCGCCTCGAGCTGAAGAAGACCCTGGTTGACGAAAACGCAACCGACGAAGCACGCGAAGCAGCCCGCCTGGGCCTGCAGAAGCTGCCCCGCAACGCGTCCCCGATCCGTCTGCGCAACCGCGACATCATCGACGGCCGTCCCCGCGGTACCTTCCAGAAGTTCGGTATCTCCCGTGTTCGCTTCCGCGACATGGCTCACCGCGGTGAGCTCCCGGGCATCACCAAGTCTTCCTGGTAATCCAGCACTGCTGATACCAGCTGCTTGAGAAGGGCCGGCAACCATGTGGTTGCCGGCCCTTCTGCGTTTAACCCACTCCGCGGGTGGTGGTTGAGCATGTGTGCGCCCTGTGCGGCAGCACACACGGCAGGATGACGACGGCGGGAGGCGGCCTGGGTGCCAGTTGGCCCGTTTCGCCGCGGAATCCCGGGGATGTACTCCGCTGGGAGGGCCGGTTTGCGGTGACGCCGGTGGGCGTGTATTGTTTTCTAAGTCGCCGCGGGGGAGACAGTGAAGAACTGATCACCGGGCGGCCACAAACCCCAAATCAAAGCCAAAATCTGGTTGCTCTTCAGGGCGCTGGAAATCGGTGGGGCCGGTCTTCAATTCGATTCAGATCCTGGAAGATGGATTTGCGTTGGGGTGG
>NZ_QEHL01000036.1:0-5778 GCF_003116525.1 Pseudarthrobacter sp. AG30
GGTGTTAAATGTGGGAGGCCCCAACCGTTTGGTTGGGGCCTCGACCAATGTGTGTCCGGCGGTGTCCTACTCTCCCACACCCTCCCGGGTGCAGTACCATCGGCGCTGTGGGTCTTAGCTTCCGGGTTCGGAATGGGACCGGGCGTTTCCCCCACGCTATGACCGCCGTAACCTTGTTACCCGTCCCAACCCTGGGGTTGGTGGGAAGACTGTGGTTACAACATGTGTGGTGTTGTTATTCAGTTGTTGGTTCCGTGCCGTATCAAACCCCGGTGTTGGGGGTTGTTGGTTGGGAACCACATAGTGGACGCAAGCAGATTTTGTATGTATCTGTGTGGTGTAAGTTGTTGGCCTATTAGTACCGGTCAGCTTCACGAGTCGTTAGTCCTCGCTTCCACATCCGGCCTATCAACCCAGTGGTCTGGCTGGGGGCCTCTCACACATAAAGTGTATGGAAATCTCATCTTGAAGCGAGCTTCCCGCTTAGATGCTTTCAGCGGTTATCCCATCCGAACGTAGCTAATCAGCGGTGCACTTGGCAGTACAACTGACACACCAGAGGTTCGTCCGTCCCGGTCCTCTCGTACTAAGGACAGCCCTTCTCAAATTTCCTGCGCGCGCAGCGGATAGGGACCGAACTGTCTCACGACGTTCTAAACCCAGCTCGCGTACCGCTTTAATGGGCGAACAGCCCAACCCTTGGGACCTACTCCAGCCCCAGGATGCGACGAGCCGACATCGAGGTGCCAAACCATGCCGTCGATATGGACTCTTGGGCAAGATCAGCCTGTTATCCCCGAGGTACCTTTTATCCGTTGAGCGACGGCCATTCCACAATGTACCGCCGGATCACTAGTCCCGACTTTCGTCCCTGCTCGAGATGTCTCTCTCACAGTCAAGCTCCCTTGTGCACTTACACTCGACACCTGATTGCCAACCAGGCTGAGGGAACCTTTGGGCGCCTCCGTTACTTTTTAGGAGGCAACCGCCCCAGTTAAACTACCCATCAGGCACTGTCCCTGACCCGGATTACGGGCCGAAGTTAGATGTCCAAAGTGACCAGAGTGGTATTTCAACGATGACTCCACCCGAACTGGCGTCCGGGCTTCAACGTCTCCCACCTATCCTACACAAGCCACTCCGAACACCAATACCAAACTATAGTAAAGGTCTCGGGGTCTTTCCGTCCTGCTGCGCGTAACGAGCATCTTTACTCGTACTGCAATTTCGCCGAGTTTATGGTTGAGACAGCGGGGAAGTCGTTACTCCATTCGTGCAGGTCGGAACTTACCCGACAAGGAATTTCGCTACCTTAGGATGGTTATAGTTACCACCGCCGTTTACTGGGGCTTAAATTCTCAGCTTCGCCGTGAGGCTAACCGGTCCTCTTAACCTTCCAGCACCGGGCAGGAGTCAGTCCGTATACATCGTCTTGCGACTTCGCACGGACCTGTGTTTTTAGTAAACAGTCGCTTCCCCCTGGTCTCTGCGGCCCCGATCCCCTCCACACCGCGAAGGTGTATCAAGGTTGGGGCCCCCCTTCTCCCGAAGTTACGGGGGCATTTTGCCGAGTTCCTTAACCATAATTCTCTCGATCGCCTTAGTATTCTCTACCTGATCACCTGTGTCGGTTTGGGGTACGGGCGGCTAAAACCTCGCGTCGATGCTTTTCTCGGCAGCATAGGATCACCAAATCCCCCCAAACGGGGGTCCCATCAGATCTCAGGCACCATGAGTGGCGGATTTGCCTACCACTCGCCCTACATCCTTAGACCGGGACAACCATCGCCCGGCTCGGCTACCTTCCTGCGTCACACCTGTTAATACGCTTGCCTCCCAGGATCAGGTCCCGCGCTCCACCAAAACCCACAACACCACAAGGGTGAGCGGGCAGGTCTCGGGCGGTTAGTATCCCCTGTTCAACATGGACGGTTTTTCGCCGGTACGGGAATATCAACCCGTTGTCCATCGACTACGCCTGTCGGCCTCGCCTTAGGTCCCGACTTACCCAGGGCAGATTAGCTTGACCCTGGAACCCTTGATCATTCGGCGGACGGGTTTCTCACCCGTCTTTCGCTACTCATGCCTGCATTCTCACTCGTGTAGGCTCCACCGCTGGTTTACACCGCGACTTCACCGCCCACACGACGCTCCCCTACCCATCCAAACACCTGAACCACGAAGGCTTAGTAAATGTTTGAATGCCACAACTTCGGCGGTGTACTTGAGCCCCGCTACATTGTCGGCGCGGAATCACTTGACCAGTGAGCTATTACGCACTCTTTTAAGGGTGGCTGCTTCTAAGCCAACCTCCTGGTTGTCTGGGCAACTCCACATCCTTTCCCACTTAGCACACGCTTAGGGGCCTTAGTTGGTGGTCTGGGCTGTTTCCCTCTCGACTATGAAGCTTATCCCCCACAGTCTCACTGCTGCGCTCTCACTTACCGGCATTCGGAGTTTGGCTGACGTCAGTAACCTTGTAGGGCCCATTAGCCATCCAGTAGCTCTACCTCCAGCAAGAAACACGCAACGCTGCACCTAAATGCATTTCGGGGAGAACCAGCTATCACGAAGTTTGATTGGCCTTTCACCCCTACCCACAGCTCATCCCCTCCATTTTCAACTGAAGTGGGTTCGGTCCTCCACGACGTCTTACCGTCGCTTCAACCTGGCCATGGGTAGATCACTTCGCTTCGGGTCTAGATCACGCCACTGCAACGCCCTATTCAGACTCGCTTTCGCTACGGCTGCCCCACACGGGTTAACCTCGCGACGTAACACTAACTCGCAGGCTCATTCTTCAAAAGGCACGCCGTCACCAGAATCAGACTGGCTCCGACGGATTGTAAGCACACGGTTTCAGGTACTGTTTCACTCCCCTCCCGGGGTACTTTTCACCTTTCCCTCACGGTACTGGTCCGCTATCGGTCATTAGGGAGTATTTAGGCTTATCAGGTGGTCCTGACAGATTCGCACGGGATTTCTCGGGCCCCGTACTACTTGGGATACTCTCACAGGCGGCACAAACACATTACGGTTACGGGACTAACACCCTCTCTGGCCGGCCTTTCAAAACCGTTCACCTATGCGCGCACATCACACCCCACCAGCCCGGCAGAACTGGTATGGAAAGTCCCACAACCCCGACCATGCAACGCCCGCCGGCTATCACACATGGAACGGTTTAGCCTGATCCGCGTTCGCTCGCCACTACTAACGGAATCACTATTGTTTTCTCTTCCTGCGGGTACTGAGATGTTTCACTTCCCCGCGTTCCCCCCACGCACCCTATGTGTTCAGGTACGGGTCACCAAGTCACTCGCGCGCTTGGCGGGGTTTCCCCATTCGGACACCCTGGGATCACAGTCCGGTTATCGACTCCCCCAGGCTTATCGCAGATTCCTACGTCCTTCTTCGGCTCCTAATGCCAAGGCATCCACCGTGTGCTCTTAAAAACTTGACCACAAAGATCAAAAAAAATTTCTCGAGAGAACCACAGAAACCAACCACACCCCAACACCCACAAAGGGCATCAACAGCGCAGCCAGATCCAGGTTCATATTCTTGGAAATTGCTTCTTATACAAGATGCTCGCGTCCACTATGTAGTTCTCAAACAACAACCCCAAACCACACACCCCACACACCACGCCCGCAACAGCAGACGCACCCATGCATGATCGATGCAGCCAGGAAACCAGAAACAAACAAACCCACCAACAACCCCCACCCAAACAGGCAGGAGCCGTCCGTGGTCCTGTTGCCTCAGGACCCAACAGTGTGCCAAACACTAAACCGCGCCATCACCCACCCACCGTTCCAGAACCATCACTGGCTCGTACTAAGACAAGCAGAAAACACCACGACCGCTATTTGTTGATATTCCACCCTTGAGCACCCGCCACGAAACACTCGTCCGCGAAACGGGCCTTTACTCCTGACAACACCACCACCCCGCATACACGGGACAGCAACCGTTGTAGGTGCTCCTTAGAAAGGAGGTGATCCAGCCGCACCTTCCGGTACGGCTACCTTGTTACGACTTAGTCCCAATCGCCAGTCCCACCTTCGACAGCTCCCTCCCACAAGGGGTTAGGCCACCGGCTTCGGGTGTTACCAACTTTCGTGACTTGACGGGCGGTGTGTACAAGGCCCGGGAACGTATTCACCGCAGCGTTGCTGATCTGCGATTACTAGCGACTCCGACTTCATGGGGTCGAGTTGCAGACCCCAATCCGAACTGAGACCGGCTTTTTGGGATTAGCTCCACCTCACAGTATCGCAACCCTTTGTACCGGCCATTGTAGCATGCGTGAAGCCCAAGACATAAGGGGCATGATGATTTGACGTCGTCCCCACCTTCCTCCGAGTTGACCCCGGCAGTCTCCTATGAGTCCCCACCATCACGTGCTGGCAACATAGAACGAGGGTTGCGCTCGTTGCGGGACTTAACCCAACATCTCACGACACGAGCTGACGACAACCATGCACCACCTGTAAACCGACCGCAAGCGGGGCACCTGTTTCCAGGTATTACCGGTTCATGTCAAGCCTTGGTAAGGTTCTTCGCGTTGCATCGAATTAATCCGCATGCTCCGCCGCTTGTGCGGGCCCCCGTCAATTCCTTTGAGTTTTAGCCTTGCGGCCGTACTCCCCAGGCGGGGCACTTAATGCGTTAGCTACGGCGCGGAAAACGTGGAATGTCCCCCACACCTAGTGCCCAACGTTTACGGCATGGACTACCAGGGTATCTAATCCTGTTCGCTCCCCATGCTTTCGCTCCTCAGCGTCAGTTAATGCCCAGAGACCTGCCTTCGCCATCGGTGTTCCTCCTGATATCTGCGCATTTCACCGCTACACCAGGAATTCCAGTCTCCCCTACATCACTCTAGTCTGCCCGTACCCACCGCAGATCCGGAGTTGAGCCCCGGACTTTCACGGCAGACGCGACAAACCGCCTACGAGCTCTTTACGCCCAATAATTCCGGATAACGCTTGCGCCCTACGTATTACCGCGGCTGCTGGCACGTAGTTAGCCGGCGCTTCTTCTGCAGGTACCGTCACTTTCGCTTCTTCCCTACTGAAAGAGGTTTACAACCCGAAGGCCGTCATCCCTCACGCGGCGTCGCTGCATCAGGCTTCCGCCCATTGTGCAATATTCCCCACTGCTGCCTCCCGTAGGAGTCTGGGCCGTGTCTCAGTCCCAGTGTGGCCGGTCACCCTCTCAGGCCGGCTACCCGTCGTCGCCTTGGTAGGCCATTACCCCACCAACAAGCTGATAGGCCGCGAGTCCATCCAAAACCACAAAAGCTTTCCACCAACCACCATGCGATGGAAGGTCATATCCGGTATTAGACCCAGTTTCCCAGGCTTATCCCAGAGTCAAGGGCAGGTTACTCACGTGTTACTCACCCGTTCGCCACTAATCCCCAGTGCAAGCACCAGTTCATCGTTCGACTTGCATGTGTTAAGCACGCCGCCAGCGTTCATCCTGAGCCAGGATCAAACTCTCCGTTGAAGTAAAACAGACACAACCAAGCAGGTGGAAATAACACCACACCCGGCTGCACAAAATTTGAAACCAGCTGTAAAAACCAGACCACACCACGGGGTGGCGGATCCAGTCAATTCAACCAATCCATAAAACAATTGGTATCAACAAACTTGGCACACTATTGAGTTCTCAAACAACAGACACACCCGGCACCACCACAACCAAAAACCAGTCGCAGATCGCTCCGGAGCAACTTTCCAAACTTACCCGATCCCCCACCCCAAC
>NZ_QEHL01000037.1:0-34228 GCF_003116525.1 Pseudarthrobacter sp. AG30
GCCTGGACAACCGAAAGCGTGGCCTTCGGCGCGTAACTTCCGCTCCGGGCGCGCACGGTTGCCGGCGCCCACAGAACCTACGCTTGCCGCCGTTCGCGCCCACGGCGACACGGCCGAAGCACCTAACGCTCCGGCATCCCCCTGCGCCACACAGCGCAGCACCGACAACTAAACCCACGAGTGTTCGGATGTCCCGACCCGGCCCACAGACGCCGCAGTGAACCCGACCCCCGCGCTTTTTCACGATAAGGAACGTCGATGTCCAATCCCATCATCCAATCCACCACCCAGGAAGCCGGACCAGCACGTCCTGCACGCACCAAGTCCCATACACGGTTCCTTGTGCTGGGGCTGATCTTCTTCGTCACGGTAGTGAATTACGCAGACCGCAGCAGCATGTCCATCGCGGGAACAGACATGACCAAAGAACTCGGGATGACATCAGTCCAGCTCGGGTTTGTTTTCTCAGCCTTCAGCTGGGCCTATGTCGTCGGGCAGCTTCCGGGCGGATACCTGCTGGACCGGTTCGGAGCCAAAAAGACCTACGGGCTCAGCCTCGCGCTCTGGTCCGCGGCCACTCTCGTGGTGGGCTTCGTCGGCCTGATCTCCACACCAGTTCTGGTATCGGTGGGCATCCTGTTCGCCCTACGCCTGTTCCTCGGGCTTGTGGAGGCCCCTGCCTTTCCTGCTAACGCACGTATTACCACCATGTGGTTCCCCACCAGCGAGCGCGGTCAAGCCACGGCAGTATTCAACTCCGCCCAGTACCTCGCCACAGCGATGTTCGCCCCCATCATCGGTTGGATGACCTTCAGCTTCGGCTGGCGCATCGGGTTCTACGTCCTGGGCGCACTTGGTCTAGCCATGGCCGTCGTCTGGTTTCGCTGGATGAACGTCCCCTCAAGGCACAAACGCGTCTCCGCCACGGAAATCGAAACCATCCGGGCAGGAGGAGGCCTGGTCGACCTCGACGAATCGGCAACCCTCTCCCAGCGGAAGGCGACAATCAGCCGGTCCCAGTTCAAGCAGCTCTTCACCAGCCGCATGTTCTGGGGTCTCTACGTGGCACAATACGCCGTCAACGCCCTTACCTATTTCTTCATCACCTGGTTCCCGATCTACCTGGTCAGCAGCAGGCACCTGAACATCATGCAGGCCGGTTTCATCGCGGCCATCCCCGCCCTCGCAGGGTTCGCTGGCGGCATACTGGGTGGATTCATCTCCGACCTCCTCCTACGCAGGGGAGTCCCCCTCACGGCGGCACGGAAAATTCCGTCGGTTGCCGGCATGGCACTGGCCATGCTGATCATGCTCTGCCCATTCACCGACAGCACTCCCCTCATCGTGACGCTCATGACTCTCGCATTCTTCGGTAAGGGGGTTGCGGCACTGGGCTGGGCATTCGCCACCGACATGGCCCCCAAGGAAGCCAACAGCGTCTCCGCCGCCATCATGAACGCCTTCGGCAACATCGCCGGCATCGTGACCCCCATCGTCATCGGATTCGTCATCGCGGCCACCGGGAACTTCGACGTCGCCCTCTGGTTCGTCGGCGCCCACGGAGCCGTCGCTCTGCTCGGCTACCTCATCATGGGCAAGGTACAGCGGCTCGAATTCACCCACGACAAAGCACAGAACTAAACTCCCCTGGCGCCCAAGCCCGACTCGCCGAAGAGAATGCCGCAAGATGACTCGTGCCACGGGTTCCTCTTCGCCGATGCTTCCTTCAGGGTTCGACTGGATCGCTCACCCAAATCACCTGGCTGCCTTCAGAGAACGCATATGACTATGCCTCCACGACAGGCATGAACACTGAGGTCACGAGCTCGGCTTCGGGCGTTTGGCTCGGATCGTTGCGATAAATGTTGAAGTGGTGCGTCGCGAGGTCGTCATCTTCCCTGGCCGGCCGCCAATCGTTCTCGGCCATGAACGCTGCGATCGCTTCATGTGCCCGGGGAATCGCATCCGTGTACGGCCCGGTGACTGTAGCGGCCACCACGCGACGTGCGGGAAAGTGCAGCACGCTCAGTGGCTCCGCGGCCTCGGTATCGGGCGCTACCTCAAGGAAGACCGACTCGTCGACGTCATGCTCGCGGTATTCACCGTCGTGTTCGATGCACCCGCCAGCCCCCGTGACGCGAATCCCTTGGGCTGAGATCTCAGGCGTGAACCGGGCCCATAGTTCGCCCTCGGCAGTGTAGTCGGGCACCCTCCCGCGAAGGGTGATGAGGGTTTGCTCGGGCAACGTGGTGAGTTGGGCCGAGATGGTAGACATGGCGTCCTCCTGACGTTGTTGGTCCAGCATTCGTTCAATGATTACGAGCCGTCGCAGGGCGGCTGACGATTCCTCGGCAAGGGCCGCTCGCTGAGCGGACAGGGCTTGTGCGTAAGCGGGGGTCCCCCGGGCAGCAAGGAGCGCCCCTATGGCAGACACACCAAAGCCCACGTCCCTGAGCCGCCGGATTTCGCTTGCCTCGCGGAGCTGGTCGTGGGCATACCAGCGGTAGCCGGTGGCTCGATCGACAACAGCCGGAGCGAGGACTCCGTTCGCGTCGTAATGCCGCAACATCCTGACACTGATCCTGCTGAGCGAGGAGAAGTGGCCGATGGGCATGAGCTTCGAGATATCGGTCATGCCTCTGATTCTCCGCGCTGACATCGTGTCAGAGTCCATTTTCTCGAAGACTCATGTGACGGCGCGCTGCGACCGACCAGCCGGGGTACCGACCAAAAGTAGCCTAAGTCCATCTCTCTTGGGCTACCCGCGCCGATGCTGCCACTGCCAGGCGTGCCGGAACATGAGGCCCATCGAGGTTCTCGGGGCTACCGGCTATAGCGACGAGCCGCCGGGACGCCCGTCCAGGGCTGTACGCGACCCCGTTCCAGTCAACGACAGGCTGGCACGTATCTCACGAATACGGTGCCGGGATTGGGAAATCTGCCATTCCCGGCAACGCCCCCCATGCAGTGGGCGACGGCGTACATGTGGAAAAACCCTTTGACACCAAACAGCTAACGCGGGTAACTTAGATCACGCACCAAGGTAACGCGAGTTACTAATAGTAAGACCAGACCACTAGCGGCCAAGGTCCAGTTAGAGAGAAGACTTCTGGAGCATCCAATGGCGGACACCGCCTCCCAAAGCCGGGCACGGAACTTCTCAGACATTGCTTCGCCAGGCAGCTATTGCTGCACACGGGGCGCCAAGGAGCCTCGTAGACGTGGGTCTTTAGGAACAAACACTTAGGAAGTTCATCAACCTATGCAGCAGGACAGCCGACCACTGCCATCCGGCAGTAATCGACTGTCCAGTACTAAAACGCTCTTCGGTCTGACCGCGAAATCAACATCGAAGAGCAAAACCCAACCCACCCTTCACCTTGCTGATGAAGACAGGAAGAGACAGCTCATCATGACACAAACCAGATTCTTTCTTCAGGTCGAGCCAGGCGCTCTCCCCACGCGATGAACCTGAGAGCACCCCGACTCCTGCAATTGCAGCCAGTTCGATTTCGCGGTGCTCCCTTTACGCCAACACACGCCCGCTCCACAGGTCCGCGGACCTCAGTCACGGCCATGAAAAGAGAACAATGAACAGCATTACCACCACCGTTGAGACCTACAGGCCGGCCATGCACTTCGCCGCCAAAGACACGTGGCTCAACGATCCGAACGGGCTTGTCTTCCACGAGGGCACCTACCACCTGTACTACCAGAACAACCCCTTCGGAAACGTCCATGCCAATATGTCCTGGGGCCATGCGACTTCTGCTGACCTGGTCAGCTGGACGGAGCAACCGGTAGCGATTCCCTGTGATGACGACGAGGAAATCTACTCCGGCAGCATTGTGGTTGACGCCGAAAACACCAGCGGATTCGGGGCGGACGGTAAGGCTCCCCTGGTGGCCATCTACACCAGCGCGTACAAGCCGGGCTCCCTCCACGAGGGCACGCAGGCGCAGTCCCTCGCGTGGAGCACGGACGGCGGATACTCCTGGACGAAGTACGCCGGCAACCCGGTCCTGACCCGGAACTCGCCGGAATTCCGGGATCCCAAGGTCTTCCGCTACGACAGCCCTTCGGGCAGCTATTGGGTCATGGTGGCGGTGGAGGCCCATGATTTCACCGTCCTGCTCTACCGCTCACAAGACCTCAAGAGCTGGGAATATCTCAGCACCTTCGGCCCCGCCAATGGCACGGGAGGCATCTGGGAATGCCCGGACCTTTTCGAGCTGCCCCTGGACGGTGACTCCTCAGCCATGAAATGGGTCCTGACGGTGAACATGAATCCCGGCGGCCCCAACGGCGGGTCCGCAGGGCAGTACTTCGTGGGAGAGTTCGACGGCGTCACGTTCAGTTCCGAGACAACCCTCACCGCGGGGATGCAGGACCCTGAGCGCGTACCCGACTACCAGTGGCTGGACTGGGGCCGGGACTACTACGCCGCGGTCTCGTTCAGCAACGTCCCGGACGGCCGGCGGCTGATGATCGGGTGGATGAACAACTGGCAGTATGCCAACCACATCCCCACCTCGCCCTGGCGCAGCCCCATGAGCCTGGTCCGGGACGTGTCCCTCGTTTCCGTGAACGGGCAACCCCGGCTCCTGCAGCGCCCCGTACCGGAGGCGAGGGCAACTTCGACACCCGGTCCCGAGCAGCGGCTGGCCCTGAACGGCCCCGCAACCGTTGAGGGCGGCACTGCGGTACAGCTTATTGACATCACCTTCTCCCCTGGTGACGCCGAGGAGTTCGGGCTTGTGGTCAGAGGGTCAGCGGACGGGACGGTCGGGACACGAATCGGGATCCACGCCCGCAGCGGGGACCTGATCGTGGACCGCACCCACTCCGGCGACACCGACTTCCACGAAGCCTTCGCCTCCACCAGCCGCGCCCCCATTGCCGCAGCCAAGGATGGCAACTACCGCCTGCAGATCTTTGTCGACCATTGCTCAGTGGAGGTCTTCGGCAACGATGGGCTCGTCTCGGTGACCGAACTGATCTTCCCGGATCAACCCCAAACTTCCCTCACTCTCTACTCCACCGGCGGCACAGCCGACGCAGTGCTCCAACTCACCAACTTCGAAAAGGCTGATGCCTAATGGAATACCGCAAATTGGGAGCCTCCGGCCTGTACATCAGCGAAATCGCCTACGGAAACTGGGTCACCCACGGCGAGCAGATCGACCAGGCCGCCGCGACGGAATGCGTCAAACAGGCACTGGAGTTGGGCATCACCACCTTTGACACTGCCGATGCCTATGCCGGAACCCGGGCGGAGGAAGCTTTGGGTGTCGCGCTCAAGGGAACACGCCGTGAAAGCGTGGAGATCCTTACCAAGGCCTACTTCCCTACCGGGGATGGCCGGAACGACCGCGGCCTATCCCGCAAGCACGTCATGGAGTCCATTAACTCCTCGCTGCGCCGGCTCCAGACTGACTACGTGGATCTCTACCAGGCGCACAGGTATGACTACGAGACTCCGCTGGAAGAGACCATGCAGGCTTTTGCCGATATTGTCCGGGCGGGGAAGGCACACTATATCGGGGTGTCGGAGTGGACGGCGGACGAAATCCGCTCCGGCGTTGCCCTTGCCAGGGACCTTGGGGTCCAGCTCATCTCCAACCAGCCGCAGTATTCCATGCTGTGGCGCGTCATCGAACCGGAAATCGTTCCCCTGAGCGGGGAACTGGGCATTGGCCAGATCTGCTGGTCTCCGCTCGCCCAGGGAGTCCTCACCGGCAAATACACCCCCGGCGCGGCGGCCCCGGAAGGCTCCCGCTTCCGAGGCGACAACGGCAAGCTGAAGAATGACCACCGCTTTCTCAACGAGGACATCCTCATCCGCGTCCAGGAATTGAAGCCCCTGGCCGAAGAGACGGGACTGTCCATGGCGGCTTTCGCGGTTGCATGGGTACTCCAAAACCCCAACGTCTCGGCAGCCATCGTGGGAGCATCCCGGCCCGATCAGCTCGTGGACAACGTCCGTGCCGCAGGAGTGAAACTCGACCAGGAAATGCTCCTGAGGATCGATGACATCCTCGGCCCCGTCATCGAAAGAGACCCCGGGAAGGTCGAGTCCTTCAAGGACCGCCCCTAACAGCAGCAGCTGAAGAAATGTATTGACACCATCGAGTAACGCGGGTAACTTAGATCACAGCCCGAAAGTAACGCGAGTTACTAGGCTTGGATTCACCCCATTGCCTCCGTATTAGCACGGGCAACCCCAGCTCAACGAAGACCTCTGGAGCATTCAATGGCGAAGACCACCTCCCCCGACAAACCCGGCACTGCCCGGCAGCGTGGCGTCACCATGAATGACGTAGCCAAGCATGCCGGAGTATCCCGGACAGCTGTTTCATTCGTGCTGAACAACCGTGAAGACGCCAGCATCTCGGAGGAGACCCGGGTCCGCATCGCTGAGGCGGTTCAAACTTTGGGCTACCGTCCAAATGCCGGGGCGAGGGCGCTGGCATCCCAGCGCAGCGATTGGTACGGGATCGTCACCGAGATCGTTACGGCCCCCTTCGCCGTGGACATCATCAAAGGTGCCCAGGACCAGGCCTGGAGTGACGGCCGGTTCCTCCTGATTGCCCCGTCGGACCAGGGTGATGCGGCCGGCCCCAACCAGGGGATGGAGGATGCTGCTGTGGAAAAGCTGCTGGAGCAGCGGGTGGAAGGCCTGCTGTACGCCGCAACCCACCACCGTGGCGTCCATGTGCCCCCCAGCGCGCACGAAGTGCCCACGGTGCTCGTCAACTGTTTCGACCTGGACGGGAAGCTGCCCTCAATCGTCCCTGACGAACGCGCGGGCGGACGGGTCGCCGTCGAACGCCTCCTCACGGCCGGCCACACCAAGATCGGTGTGATCAACCTGGACCCCAGCATCCCGGCAGCTGTTGGGCGTTTGCAGGGCGTCCGGGAGGCCTTGGCCGACGCCGGCCTGGAGCTTGATCCGGAACTCGTGGCGGCCGGGTATGCGACGGCAGACGGAGGCTACGACGCTGCCTGTCAGATCCTTGACCGGTACCCGGCCAAGGACCGGCCCACCGCCCTGTTTTGCCTGAATGACCGTATGGCCATGGGGGCTTACGACGCCATCAAGGAACGTGGCCTGGCCATCCCCGGTGACATCGCCGTGATCGGCTTCGACAACCAGGAACTCATCGCGGCCTACCTTAGGCCCAAGCTGACCACTGTTGCGTTGCCGTTCGAAAAGATGGGCGCTCTGGGAGTCCAGACGCTCGCCGCCCTTACAGCCGGACAGCCGATCACTGCCAGTCAGCAGTTGGTCGACTGTCCGCTGTTAGAACGCTCTTCGGTCTGACCGCGAAATCAACGTCGAAGAGCAAAACCCCAACCCACCCTTCACCTTGCTGATGAAGACAGGAAGAGATAACCCCATCATGACACAAACCAGGTTCCTCAAGTCCGCCCGCATTGCCGCGGCCGGACTGGCGGTAGGCGCGATGCTGCTGACCGGCTGCGCCGCCACCGGCAACAAGTCCGGCGGCACCGACGCCGCAGCCAACGCCAGCGCGTTCCTCACCATTCCCCGTGAAGACATGGGCACGTTCGTGCAGAACTTCAACCCGTTCGCGCCGACCGTCAACCCCATGGTCCAGCAGTCCATCTACGAGTCCCTCCTGGTCTTCAACCCGGCCAAGGGCAATACGGTGCCGTGGCTGGCCACCGACTGGAAGGCCGCGGACGACGGTAAGTCCATCACGTTCACCCTGCGTGATGGTGTGAAGTGGTCCGACGGCCAGCCGTTCGTTGCCGATGACGTCGCGTACACGTTCGAGCTGCAGAAGAAGCTGAAGGGCGGCTACGAGTATCTCGACGGCGTGACGGCGCAAGGCAACCAGGTCACCTTCAACTTCAACAAGCCTTGGTCCCCCGCCCTGTACGACGTCGGCCAGCTCAGCATCCTGCCCAAGCACATCTGGTCCGCGCTGGCCGATCCGGAAAAGGACGCCAACGCCAAACCTGTGGGCACCGGACCGTACACCGAGGTGGACAACTTCCAGGCCCAGTCCTTCGTGCTGAAGAAGAACCCCAACTACTGGCAGCCGGACAAGCAGAAGATTGCCGGCATCAAGATGCTCGCGTTCGCAGGGAACGACGGCGCCAACCTCGCCGCCGCCAACGGCGACGTGGACTGGGCGCCCCAGTACATCCCGAATATCGAAAAGACCTTCGTCTCGAAGGACAAGGACCACCGGCACTACTGGTTCCCTCCGACCGGTGCCATGATCAACTGGCAGCTCAACACCACCAAGGCGCCCTTCAACGATGTTGATGTCCGCAAGGCGCTGAGCATGGCCGTGGACCGGGACCAGGTCACCAAGATCGGCATGAGCGGCTACGCGCAGCCGGCCGACTGCACCGGCCTCTCCGGCAACTACGAGACCTGGAAGAACACCCAGGTCAAGGACAACTGCACGTGGACCAAGCACGACGTCCAGCAGGCAAACGACCTGCTGGACAAGGCGGGCTACCCCAAGGGCCCCGACGGCAAGCGCACGCTCAAGGACGGCAAACCGTTCGAGTTCAAGATTTCCGTGGGTGCTACCTCGTCCGACTGGCTTTCCGTGGCCAACGTGATCTCCCAGAACCTGGCGGAGGTCGGCGTAACCGCGAAGGTGGACTCTCCGGACTGGGCTGCCGTGGTGGCAGGGTACGAAAAGGGTGATTTCGACTCCGGCATCGTTTGGAGTGCCAACGATCCCAGCCCGTACAAGTACTTCAACACCACCATGGGCTCCGCTTCGGTGAAGCCGGTGGGCACCAAGGCCTCTGATAACTACCACCGTTTCGGCGACCCCAAAGCTGATGCCCTGCTGAGCGACTTCGCTGCAGCGACTGACCAGTCCAGGCAAAAGGATATTGCCAACAAGCTGCAGGAAGAATACAACGACGCCGCACCAGTGGTGCCGCTGTTTTCCGGCCCGGAATGGGGTGCATACAATGACACCCGCTTCACCGGCTGGCCCACGCAGGACAACCCCTACGCCACCCTCTCGGTTCGCGCACCCACCACGGTTCTGGTGCTGACCAGCCTGGAACCGCGCAAATAGTCCCCCGCCCCTGAGGCCCATCTGGCCCTCAAGGCACCACACGCCCGACGGCCTGGCACATGCCATCAGCCGGCCGTCGGGCGTACCCACAATCTTGACCACTCCCGAATTGGAGGGAAACCGTGCGCTTCATCCTGCGCCGACTGGGTTTCTACCTGATCGCCTTCTGGGCATCCATCACCCTGAATTTCCTGCTCCCCCGCTTCATGCCCGGGGACCCCGTATCACGCATGTTTGCCCGCACCCAGGACAGAATGCAGCCCGAACAGCTCGAAGCCCTGCGCAAGCTGCTTGGCGTGGACGACCGGCCCATCTGGGAGCAGTACGCCGGCTACCTCCAGAACATCCTCACCGGACAGATGGGGGTATCGATTACGCGCTTCCCCACCCCCGTCACCGAAGTCATCTCATCCCAAATCGGCTGGACCCTCCTGCTTGGCGGAACCGCGCTGGTGATTGCCGCCGTCGTGGGCAACCTGCTGGGCATCCTGGCAGCCTGGCGCCGCGGCAGCGCCCTCGACTCGGCCCTGCCTCCCGTGCTGGTCTTTATCGGATCGTTCCCCTACTTCTGGCTGGCAATGGGCGCTCTGTACCTGTTCGGCGTCGTGCTCGGCTGGTTCCCCATCCGCCACGCGTTCACCGACGGCCTGGAGCCGGCGTTCACTGCCGAGTTCATCGGTGACGTCGGCGCCCACCTCGTGCTACCGGCGCTGACCATCGTGCTGGTCTCCATCGGTGGCTGGATGTTGGGCATGCGGAACACCATGATTGCCACGAACTCCGAGGACTACATCACCATGGCCGAAGCCAAGGGCCTGCGCCCCGGACGGATCATGCTCCGCTACGCAGCCCGGAACGCGATGCTGCCCTCGGTGACCAGCTTCGGCATGGGCCTGGGCTTCGTCGTCGGCGGCGCCCTCCTGACCGAGGTGGTCTTCGCCTACCCCGGCGTCGGATACCAGCTCCTCAACGCCGTCCAAGGCCTCGACTACCCGCTTATGCAGGGCCTGTTCCTGACCATCACCGCCGCCGTGCTGCTGGCGAACTTCCTGGTGGACATCCTCTACGTCCGCCTCGACCCCCGCGTGCGCAGCAACTGAGCAGTGCGTACCCAGTAACCAAGGGACCGACCATGACCAGCGTTATCCTCCAGCAGCCAACTGAAGCAAAAGCTGCCCGCAAAACCAACCGTGGTTTCATCCACGGACTCATCACCAACAAGAAGGCCATGACCGGCATGGGCATCATGCTCGTCTTCATCGTCCTGGCCCTGGCCGCGCCGGTACTGTTCCCGGACGACCCGTCCCGGATCACCGGGATGGCCTCACTGGAACCAGACAGCGAACACTGGCTCGGAACCACCGCCAAGGGCCAGGACGTGCTCGCCCTGACCATCCACGGCGCCCGAAGCTCCCTGCTCGTAGGGCTTACCGTCGGGTTCGCATCCACCTTCATCGGAATCCTCGTCGGCCTGGCATCAGCCTATTTCGGCAAATTCATCGACGAAGCACTGTCGCTGCTGACCAACGTCTTCCTCCTCCTTCCCGGCCTGCCGCTGCTCGTCATCCTGGCCGCCTTCCTGCCCCCGGGGCTGGGCACGGTCATCCTGGTCCTCACGGTCACGGGATGGGCCGGATCAGCGCGCGTACTCCGGGCACAGGCCCTGTCCATCCGATCCAAGGACTTCGTCGCTGCCGCCGTCGTCTCCGGTGAGCGCGCCGGCCGCATCATGTTCCGCGAAATCCTGCCGAACATGGCATCGATCGTGATGGGAACACTGCTCGCCTGCGTCATCTACGGCATCGGGGCCCAGGCCGGCCTCGAATTCCTTGGACTGGGTGACGTCAGCACTGTCTCCTGGGGCAACAACCTCTTCTGGGCCGGAAACGAAGGCGCCCTGCTCACCGGAAGCTGGTGGGTCTTCATCCCCTCCGGCCTCTGCATCGCCCTGGTCGCATTCGCCCTGGCCCTCATCAACTACGCCGTCGACGAAGTAACCAACCCCCGGCTGCGGAAGATCCGCAAACCCGCCACCACCGAAAGGGGCGCCGCACAGTGACCGTCTCCCAAACCTCCTTCGGCTCCCATGAACCGGTCCTCGACGTGAAAAACCTCACCGTCAAGTACATCGGTGACTCCCGCTCGACCACGGCCGTGAACGACGTCTCCTTCAGCATAGGCGCCGGCGAGGTCTTCGGGCTGGCCGGCGAATCCGGTTGCGGAAAATCAACCATCGCCAACTCCATCATGCGGCTGCTCAAGGACCCGGCGAAGATCGCCGCCGGCAGCATCTCCTTCGGCGGCAAGGACGTCCTCGCCATGAACCAGGACGAGCTGCGCCGTTTCCGCTGGCAGGACGTCGCCATGGTGTTCCAGTCCGCCATGAACTCGCTGAACCCCGTGCTCACCATCGGGGAACAGATGGCTGACATCTTCACCACCCACGCCGGCTACCCGCGCAAAGAATCCCTTCGACGCGCGGCTCAGCTGCTGGAACTGGTCCGCATGGACCCCGCCCGCCTCAAGTCGTACCCGCATCAACTCTCCGGCGGCATGCGGCAACGCGCCGTCATCGCCATGGCTGTCGCCCTGAAGCCGTCACTGCTGATCCTTGACGAGCCCACCACCGCACTGGACGTGGTGGTGCAACAGGAGATCATGGCCCAGATCAAGGATCTGCAGCGCGAACTGGGCTTCTCCGTCCTCTTCATCACGCACGACATGTCCTTGATGGTGGAACTCTCCCACCGGATGGCCGTCATGTACGGCGGCCGGATCGTGGAAACGGCCAAAGCCCACGACATCTACACCGCCCCAGGACACCCCTACACCCAAGCCCTCATGGGCGCGTTCCCGCCGCTCACCGGCCCGCGGATCCCGCTTGCGGGCCTGCCCGACGGCGTGAAGTTCCGGAACATCCCGGACCTCGCCGAAATTGCGCCCGGCCACTTCGTGGCACCGTTTGATGCCGACGCCGAAGCCGCCGTCCTTGAAGGAGCAGCACAATGAGCCACGCCGTCCACTCCCCGGCACGGCCGGATGTTTCGTCCCTGGCTCCGGCCCTGGAGGTGCGCGGACTTGGTAAGTCCTTCCACATCGGCGGCCTGTTCTCCAGCCAGGCGGTCCGGGCGCTCCACGGTGTCGACCTGACCATCGGTCGCGGAGAGATCGTGGCACTGGTCGGCGAATCCGGTTCAGGCAAGAGCACCCTGGCCCGCTGTGTCGCACGGCTCGAGAAACCGAGCGAAGGGGCCATCCTGGTCGACGGGGTCGACGTCCTCAAACGTGACCGTTTCCAGGCCTCACGGGAGTTCCGGTCCCAGCTGCAAATGGTCTTCCAGGACCCCTTTGGCTCACTGAATCCCGCCCACCGAATCGAGCACTTCCTCCGCCGGTCCCTCACCATCCACGGCAAAGGCGGCACCCGCCAACGCGGTTCCGAAGAGCAGACCAGGCGCCGTCTCGAAGAGCTCATGACCACCGTCGGGCTTCAGGCCGACATGCTCGACTCCTACCCCCATGAGCTCTCCGGCGGGCAACGTCAACGGGTCGCGATCGCGCGGGCCCTGGCCGTGGAGCCAAACGTCATCCTCGCCGACGAACCGACTTCCATGCTGGACGTTTCGGTCCGCATCGGCGTGCTGAACCTGATGCGGAAACTGCGCGATGAGCAGGGCATTTCCATGCTCTACATCACCCACGACCTCGCCTCCGCCCGGTACCTGGCGGACCGGACGGCCGTCATGTTCGCCGGCGAAATCGTGGAAGAAGGTGAATCACTGGACCTGCTGGCCAACCCGGCCCACCCCTACACCCAATTGCTCGTCTCAGCCGTCCCCGACCCGGCGCGTGCCGGATCCTACGACCCCATCCACCGCGCCCAGCTCCGGCAAGCCGTCATGGCTTCCGCCGGCTGCGCCTTTGAGAACGACCCGGAGCAGCGCTGCTCATCCAAGGAACCCGTCCGGCACCAGGTGGGCGACCCCCTGAACCGCCACTGGGTCCGCTGCCACCTCTACCGCCCGCGCGCCGCCGCCGGCGGCCATGCATTGGCGACAGAACCGGAGCCTGGAGACTGACGTTCCCGTTTCCACGTCCAAACATCAACATTCACGCCCCGGCAGCACCGTCGCTGCCCGCCGAAAGGTAACTGATGGAAGATTCACCCGCCGTATCCCGGCGTGCCCTCCTGACCGGAAGCGGGGCCGCTGCCCTCACCGGATCGCTCGCACTAGCAACACCATTCGCCCAGTCAGCGGCAGCGGCACCCCTGAACGCCCCAGACAACGCACCGGCCAAGCCGCCCTACAAAGGACCAACCCGTATGCGCCCGACCTATCACTTCAGCGTCCCCGACAACTGGAAGAACGACCCCCAGCGGCCCATCTACATCGACGGCGAATACCACTACTACTACCTCTACAACGCCGATTACCTCCAGGGCGGCGGCGGCACATCGTGGCGCCGTGCCACCACCACCGACCACGTCTCCTTCCGCGACCGTGGCGTGGCCATCCCCAAGTTCAGCAACGGCAACGGCGACTGCTGGTCAGGCTGCCTTGTCATCGACGAACGAAACACTGCCGGCTACGGTGAAAACGCCGTCATAGCCCTCGTGACCCAGGCACCCCAGGGCCGCCAGGCGCAATACCTCTGGTACTCAACTGACCGTGGGCGTTCGTTCAAACCTGGTGGGACGGCGCCGGTACTTCCAAACCCAGGCGTGCAGGACTTCCGCGACCCGAAAGTCATCTGGGACGAAGACCGCAGGCAGTGGTTCATGGTCAACGCCGAAGGGCAGAAGCTCGGCTTCTACACATCTGCCAACCTGCGTTCCTGGCGGCGGGTCGGCGAGTTCGTCCGGACGGACCTTGGGTTGCTGGAGTGCCCGGACCTTTTCCGCATGACCGCCGACGACGGTACTTCGCACTGGATCCTGGGCACCAGCGCCAACGGCAAAGGCCGAGGACTGCCGGCAACATACGCCTATTGGACAGGAGCCTTCAACGGAATCACGTTTGCTCCGGACCATGCCGAGCCGGAGTGGCTGGACTACGGCTATGACTTCTACGGAGCAGTGACTTACCCCCACCACGACGCCTCCGGCGCGGAGGATGCCACCCTGCGCAGGGCGCTTGGCTGGGCGAACTTCTGGGACTACCCCCACAACACCCCCACCCTGGCGACCGACGCGTACAACGGTGATGACATGATCGTGCGCGACATCCGGCTCAAGAAGGCAGGCGGAAGCTACAGCCTCCTCTCGACCCCCACCACCGGCCTGGCCAACCACATCGAACGCACCCACCGCCTCGGGGACGTCGAGGTCACGGGAACCCATGACCTCGATATCAGTTCACTGGCCTATGACCTGACCTGTGAACTTGTATGGGACCCGGCGGCCCCTCCGTCCAACATCGGCCTTGAGGTCTGCCGTGCAGCCGGTGGGGGCCGGCACGTCGCCGCCGGTGCATTCCTCCGCGGCCCCTTCGCTTACGTCAACCGGCGGCCCACCATCAACCCCACCGGCGGGGAAAGCCAGACACCCATCGATCCCTCGGCAGGGCGCCTTACACTCCGTCTCCTGGTGGACCGGACCAGCGTCGAAATGTTCGTCGGAGACGGACGGGTGGTGCACTCACACCGGGTGTTTCCCCTGGAAGGTGACAACAACATCCGGCTCTACGCCAACGATGGAACGGCCACCTTCAGTGACCTCACGATCAACGAGATCAACGCGACGACTTAGCCGCTCCCCAATCAACACTGCCCGAGAGAAAAATATGGATTACCTCAAAGCAGCCTGCCCAGACGCCCAGCAGCCATTTGACGCCGTCGTTGTCGGCGAAGCGCTGATCGATGTGGTCACCGCCCCGGACAGCCAGGTTGAGCATCCTGGCGGATCGCCCGCCAATGTCGCCTATGGCCTCGGTCTCCTGGGGGTCACCACGGGCTTGCTCACGGCCATTGCACCCGATAAGCGGGGAAGAACTATCGAGAACCACCTCCACCGGGCAGGGGTAACACTTCTGCCTGGATCAAAATCCCTCACCCGCACCGCAACAGCGACCGCAACCCTCGGACCCGACGGATCCGCCGCATACGACTTCGACATCCGCTGGCAGCTGCCACGAGCAACGCCTGCCTGTTTCCCCCAAGTCCTGCACACCGGTTCCATCGCCACCTTCCTCAACCCCGGGGCCGGTGCCGTCAAAAGCCTGCTCGAACAAGCCCACAAGCATTGCACCATCACCTACGACCCGAACATCAGGCCATCGCTGCTTGGCAGCCACGCCGAAGCGAAGGCAACCTTCGAAGCAATCGGCGCACTGACCGACGTCGTTAAACTCAGCGACGAGGACGCCCAGTGGCTCTACCCCGCGAAAACACTGGAAGAAACCGCTGAGCACATCCTCCGCCTGGGCGCCAAGCTGGCGGTGATAACCAAAGGTGCTGCCGGCTCCCAATTCACCTCGCCGTCCGCGAGCATCACCATTCCCGCCGTCAAAGCGACGGTGGCGGACACCATCGGCGCCGGCGACTCCTACATGGCCGCACTGATCCTGGGCCTGCTCACCCGCGGCGCCGGGGGCTTTGCCCCCGCCGTCATGGAGCAACTGGGACGCACGGCAGCCGCAGCAGCGGCCATCACCGTGCAGCGCGCCGGGGCCAACCCACCCACCCTTGACGAACTGACAGCTGCTGTCGAAGCACACGCCTCCGCACCACGGGCTTTCGCATGCGACCAGGCATAAACAAAACGACCCCGCGGGCAACAAACGTAAAGGACGCCGTCTACCCTGTTAGGAGGAGCCAACAATGACGTCTGAGAAGACACCGGAGCACCAAGCCCCTGCGCATTCGCTGCGGTCCAGCAGCAGGTTTGCGCAACTCACCCGGCGTTCCATGCTGGGCCTGGGCGGGCTCGCCGTGGCGGGGGCCACTGTGGGGGCCTGGCCCCGACTTACCGGCGCCGACCTTCCGGGCCGCGGCAGCAAGGCCCTGAACATCGCCATTCTGGGAACGGCAGCGGATGCGGCGGGACGCCAGGGCCTGATCCAGGCTTTCACCACCGCCCATCCCGACATCCCAGTGCGGCTGCAGGCGATTCAGGGTGCGGACTGGAAGGACTTCTTTTCCAAGATCCTGACCATGGTGGCCGCGGGAACGCCACCGGATGTGGTCTATGTCGCCACCGAAGGCGCCCAGTTGTTCGCCGACAAGCTGGCCGAGCCTCTGGATGGATATGTCCGCCGGGACGCCGCGGCGATGAGCGACTACTTTAATGACGTTCATCCGAGCCTGCTGGAAGCCTTCATGTACCAGGGAAGCCTGTACCAGCTTCCCCTGGACTGGAACGCGGCGAACATGTACCTGAATACCACCACCTTCGCGCAGGCCGGCCTTGACCGGCCGAGGGACGACTGGACCAAGGACGACTTCAGCTCCACCCTACGGGCCCTGCGTAAAGCCCGCCCCTCCGATTTCACCCCGTACTACTGGACCAACCGGCTTTTCGGCGGGGTGGTCCCGTGGCTTTACGCCAATGACACCAGCTTCCTGTCCGAAACGAAGGCGCCCGGCGGGGACTGGCTCTGGGACCGCTTCTACCCCACCGACCCTGCCCGCGGCACCCGTGGTGGCGGGTACCAGTGGCTGGCCCCCAACGCCGAGGACGGGCGCGTCATTGAAACCTTCGACTACCTGCGCGAGCTCGTAGCCGAAGGACTCGGCGTACGTCCCGAATCAGGTGGCGGCAACGCCCTGGTGGGCCTGTTCGGCAACAACCGCATCGGCACGACGCCGGCCGGTGGCTATTGGGCGCAGGGCCTGCACGAGGCCGGGATGACCGCCGATCAGTTCGACGTGCAGTTCTTCCCGCGCTGGCGGACCCAGCGGCACCAGTTCGGTGCTGCCGGCTACGCGATCATGCGCACCGCGAAAGACAAGGACGCGGCCTGGGAATGGGTGAAGTTCTGCTCCAGCCGCGAAGCGATGCAGCTGGCCATTCCCAAACCGAACACCACCCCCACACGCCGTTCGATGGTCAACGAGTCCTTCTACGCCGCCACCGGGCCGCGGCACTGGAAAGTCTTCTACGACACCCTGGACAGGTTCCCCACCTCCGGTCCGATCCCCGCCCCGCCGCAGCAGGCGGCCGTCGAAACTGCCCTGATGAAGAACGTCTCCACCGCGGTCAGCGGCAGCTCCGCCGATGTACGGGCCGCGATGGGCAACCTTCAACGTGACCTCGAACTGGCCCTGAGGAGGAATTCATGACCACCACGTCCACCGTCCCGCGGCCACCAGTGAAGCCACCGGCCGTGCGCCGGTCGTTTGTCGAGCGGTGGCTTGCAAGGATTTTCCTTGCTCCTACGGTGATCGGGATGGCCCTTTTCACCTTCCTGCCGATCATTGCTTCGCTGGTCCTCGCGTTCTTCCGCTGGGACATCGTTTCGGCACCGCAGTTCGTCGGGTTCGCCAATTTCGCCTCACTGGCACAGGACCCCACCGTCCGCGTGTCCTTCCTGAACACCATCGGGTTTGTGATTGTGGCGGTAGTCCTTCAACTCGGCATCGCCCTTGGCCTGGCCTCCATGCTTCAGGCCAGGATGCCCTCCTGGCTGAGGGTATTCCTCCGTTCCACCTTCTTCTTTCCCCTGGTCCTGTCCGCCGCGTCGGTGTCCATCTTCATGCGGTACATGTTCAACGAACAATTCGGCGTGGTGAATTGGCTCCTGTCTCTCGTCGGGATCCCCGCTGTGCCGTGGCTGACAAGCCCTGCGGCGTCCGCCGCCGTCGTCGTCCTGGTCTACGTGTGGCAGAACTTCGGGTTCTCCTTCCTGCTCTTCCTCGGCGCCCTCACCAATATCCCGAAAGAACTGCATGAAGCAGCGAACCTGGATGGTGCCACGGGCGGGAAACAGTTCAGCAACGTGACCCTTCCGCTGATCAGCCCGACGGTGCTCGTGGCCTCCGTCATGGCCATCATCAGCGCCCTGCAGGTCTTCGACCAGCCCTATGTCCTGACCAACGGCGGCCCCGGCGACTCCACCCGGACCGCCGTCATGGTCATCTTCGAATCCGCCTTCCAGCAACTGGAGTTCGGCAAAGCCTCCGCCATCGGCCTGGTACTCACCGTGCTGATCCTTGCCGTCACCGCCCTGCAGTTCCGCCTTAGCCGCCGCTTCGTCTTCTACCAGTGAGGTCCGCCATGTCCAGCCAGACCCTGCACACCGGGACCGGCTTGCCTTCCGGTTCCACCGCCGAACCGGCCGCCACCCGTACGCCCCGCCGCTTGCCATCAGCCGGCACTGTCGGCAGATACGCAGCCTTGGCCGTGGCAGCGGCGCTGACCCTCGGCCCTGTCCTGTGGACCTTGTCCACGTCGCTGCGCACGCCGTCGGAATCGTTCAACCTGCCGCCCTCCTTCCTGCCCATCAACCCTGACTTCACGGCCTACCAGGAAGTGTTCAAGCAGATCAACGTCGGCCTCCTGGTCCTGAACAGCGCCCTGGTGACCGGCCTGATCGCACTTGGCCAGATGGCGTCGGCCACCCTGGCCGGCTACGCCTTCGCCCGCCTGGACTTCCGCGGTAAGAACGCCATCTTCTCGCTGGTGCTGGCCACCATGATGGTCCCGGTGCAGGTCACCATCGTCCCGGTGTTCATGCTGATCCGTGGAATGGGCCTGTCCGACACCCTGCTGGCCCTGATCCTGCCGGCCATTCCCACAGCATTCGGCACCTTCCTGATGCGCCAGTACTTCCTTGGCCTGCCGAACGACTTCGCCGAAGCAGCAGCCCTGGACGGTGCCGGGCCGTGGCGGATCTTCCGTTCGGTCTACGTCCCCCTGGCGGTCCCCGGCATGGCGATCGTCGGGATCCTCGCCTTCAACTTCCATTGGAACGAGTTCTTCCGGCCACTGATCCTCACCATCAGCGAACAGAATTTCACCCTTCCCCTCGGCCTGGTCACGCTCCAGGGCAACCTCGGCACCGGCAGCATCTCGGTGGTCCTCGCCGGCGTGATCCTGTCCATGCTGCCGGCACTGGTCGTGTTCATCTTCGGCCAACGAACCCTGCGGGAAGGCCTCACCGCCGGCGCCAGCAAATAGCGGTGGTGCAGGAAAGAAACAGGTCCGCGCAGTGGGGCGCATCATCTCGGGAGGGCACGGCGGGCCAGAGCGAAGACACTCAAAGTATCTGAACAGGTTAAAGCCAAATGCCCCTCTGACGAGGGGAATCTGCTGTGCCCGAGGTGGGACTCGAACTGCATTCCAGCCCTTGCAAACACTGGGAAGTCCCGAAAACATGCGGAATCCGGCCCGATCCGACCCCTATACGTCCCAGTCCGACGGCATAAGTGTGCACTTTGTGCACACCCTAAAATCTCCCTTCCGCACGCTCCAAATGAAAATCGCGTCCCCCACTGAGGGGACGCGGTTCTTCGTTGGGACGGGACTGCGGACGGCTTCGCCCGGTCCTGGCCGCGGGGGTCGCCGCCGGCGAGGAGTGGATCCTGCAATGTCAGGACCGAATGACCCAGCGAGTAGTAAATTCACGGTGGCAACCCCTCCTTCTCTCGTTTCATGAGTTAGTCGGCAGACGCGCACATGACCAGCAAAAGCGATGCACTGCAGGCAGTGCAACCCCGGGAAAGGGTCAGACTGCTTTGAACCAGATTTAGCGATACTTGCCGGGAATTAGGATGTAGCTCATTCCCTGGATCCAATTCTTGTCGGCCGGGTGGATGCAGGTTCAGTCTGCCCGCTTCTCAACAGACGTCATCCACCCCACATGACCGTAAACGCCGAAAGCACCGTGTAGTCTGCGCCGAAACACCATGCTTGCCTTCGACCCCGGACCACCAAGCCAGGGTCCGGGGCAATGAGCGAGTCGCCAAGCCCTCGCGCATTGCCCCGGCCCTCCACGATGCGGAGAACTTGTCCAGTATCCAGGACCACGATCAGGGGCGCTCGGCTTCTAGCCGCGTCGGCGCACCTTGGCCCAGGGCGTGCTGGTCCTCGCGCCAGCTTCAGCCATTTTGGAGGGAGTGTGCCCGTATTAAGCCCTTGGCGCTGGGATTGAATCCATACACAGAGAACACGTTCAGTCTCGTCCTCGGGAGCGTGCATGCTTGGTATCCCAGTAGCGAAGAATTCGGCAATTTTGGCCGTGCTTCAGCCTATGGAGCTGGCGACTCCCCTTGTTGATGCCGAGATTTCGTAACCAGTCAACGACATAGGCAGGTATGTTGTCGGGCAACAGCCGCAATTCGGTGCCCTCCTCGTCGTAGTTGATGACGTACACGTCCACAGCGCGTGCGGATGCAGTCATGACATCGAGTCAACCTCAGAGACGGCAATGCTAGGCCGTTGAAGCGACGAGGAGGTCGACGAGTGCAGCGGTGTCACTGAGCAATGTTGTGTTGTAGCGCTGCTCGATTTTGCCTTGACGCAGCCGGTGGACCCACTGCTTCTCCGTAACTACGACATCGCAGTACACGGCCGCTACGGGCAAGGCGGCGAGGTCGTTGAAGTCATTCGGCTCCCACTTCTGTTCGGCCTGCCGGAGCTTGGCGGATCGCATCACGTTTGTCACGTATCGAGAAGGAAGGTCATCGATGAAGTTCACAAGGTCAGAGGGGGTCATCCGCTCGATGAAATCCTCCCAAGTCATCCCTTTGGACTCGAGGGCCTCGGTGACGGCAGTTCGGATGCCGCCGAGGTCGGATGCGCGAACGGCCAGTTCGAGAAGGCCGCCGGATAACCTTTGGCCCCGGATCGCGGCCGCAACTGAGTTTTCGTAGTCGATGAATTGCTGCGCGAGGTCAGCGTCGGATGGGTCGAATCCTGCTTTGCGCACAGCTTCGGGACCCATGCGGAGCAGTTCTAGTTCGACAAGCCCACTGTGAATTTGCTCAATCTCCGCAAGTGCACTGGGCCCCATCTCTGTGCTGCTGCCGGGCAACCTGCTGGGATCGAAAGACGGCCACGTCACTGCGTCGGCGGTAATGTGTCGCAACCCTGCACCGAACACGTCCACTTGCCGCGGCTGCCCCATGCGTCCGAACCGGCGGTTGAGTGCCTGATCAATTTCTGCCGGAAGCAGCGCGTGCGGACGGGCCATGGTGTGTTGCTTCGAGAGCTCAAACATGAGGTCGGCCACGTCGATCCTAGAGCGGTCATCGCGGCGCTTCCCGGTCTCCAGATACCGGTAGATGTCGAGCGGAAACGATGCGGTGCCTGAAGAGGCGGCGGCGCGAGCCGATTCCAGCGCAGCAACGAACCTTGCTCCATCGCGATGGCCTGTCGCCGCTCTCGCTAGATCGACCCATTTGTTCTGGTCGAGGTACACACGAAGCATAGCTAAACTTCTTCCTCCGACGTCCGTACCTCGGTCGGGGCAGGGAGCGCCGACTGCGTCACGTGCTCGGTCGTGTACCAATCGCGCGGGATAAGCGCGATGCCGTCTCGCCATGTCTCGATGATCGACTCTTGAAACCATTCGTCGGCGAAATCCGCGTGGTCGAACGCGATGATTTGTAGTTGACCGTCGAGTTGGGTGACGGCGTCAAACATCATCCGGTACAGCTTCCGGGTGTTGTCTCGATCAGTGTCGGACAGTTCGGCAAGGTCTCCCCCGCTGTGTCGGTCCCGGGGGAAGAAGGCTTGGCTGGGCTGGTCGAGGACGATGAAGCGGGGAACTGGCCGGTTCGCGTCGATGAAGTAGTCCTGCAGGGCCAGGTAGGCGGTGAGGTGGTAGCCGACCCAGCTCATGCCGCTGCCGATGGCGCCGGCATCCATGTAGGCCGGGCCTTGGAGGGTGTCGGCCACGACCGTCAGGCGGTAGGGATCGATCCGTACGCCGTGGTCGGAGTGTTCGAGCGGCAGAGCCTGCGCCAGCGCGGTCATGCGTCGACCGACAATGCTGAGAAGGGAGTCCATCGCCGAGCGAAGAGCGTCAGGATCCAACTCTTCCGTGAGTTGCGTAGCCTTGTCTCCGAGGGCTTCAATCGCACGTTCCAGGTCCGCGATGGTGCCATCACTTTCCACCGTGGTCGTGTCGAGATGCTGAGCGATGCGGCCGCGAACGAAACTCTGCTGATCCCACGTGCGCCCCGCAGCCGCCCGGATGTCATCGGTGTGCGCGAGCTCATCTAGCGCCGTGTTGATGTCCGTCAGGTCTGCTCGCACCTCGTCACGAGTCTGGATGAGCTCGGAGCGCGCAGCAGTGATGCGCGGCTGGTCACGCTGGGAAAGCTCGATGCGGCGCGCGACACGGCCCAAACTGTGCCCGATTGCGTCGTGTGTGGCAGTATCCGTCAGGGCGGTCTGGCAGACCGGACAGGTGGCCCCCGCATCCATCGCGTCCGGGATGAGCCCGATGGATGCGAGCCTGACGCGGTGCTCATCTAGTTCTGCGCTGTACTCATTACCTACCCGCGCAAACTCGTCGAGACCACGGAGCTTGTCGTTGATATCTCGCAGCGCATCACGTAGTTCTACGCGGCGGGCGATGAAGCTCTCTGTCTCTGCGTCACGATCAACCTCGTCAGCGTGCGCCGCCGGCTGCTCCGTGTGAAGGACCGCCGAGAGGAGGGCGATCGCCTCGCCGGCGTTGCCCGGCGTGGCGTCGACTGGCAGCAATCCACTGGCCCGGGCGTCAGCGATAAGTCCGGCCGCACGACCCACTCCCAACTCCCTCGCCCGGTGTGCCTCGGCAAGACGAGCTTGCTGGCGCCGAATGTCGCGGCGGAGCTCGGAGAGCTGCTCACGCTTGCGGAGCGCATCCGGGCTCTGAGCGCCGAGGAAGTACGGGAAGGTATCCCGGATCGCTTGCTTTTGGAAGTCGCGGTTCTGGTGGTGGAAAAGAAGGTCGGGGTTTGCAACCTCTCCCTGCCCTTGGAAGCAGTAGTACAGCGAGTGCCTGAAGTTCGCGGCAAGGGCTCGGCGTGTCCGCCCTTCGGCAGGCACGTGAAGGTTTTCCTCGATCCCGATCAGACCGCCAAGGTAGTCGACGACGTCGGTGGTGTTGGCATTGGGCTCGAGGGCCGCGAGCTCGGGGACCGCGCTTTCGCCAATCGAGAGCATTACCTGGGATGTCGTTATTCCGTGAGCGGGTGCCGGACGTCCAATGAAGAACTGTGTCTTGCCAACATGTGCCAGGAGTCCGTACCAGGAGACAGTGTCCTGGATCGGGCCTAGCGGGACGTGCGGGCTGTCGCCACCGAGGAGGAACCGGAGGATGCCAATGATGCTGCTCTTGCCGGTGCCTGACTCACCCGAGATGATGTTGAGCCGTCCTGGTCGGAAGCGGATCTGACGGATGTCCCCTGCAGCGTTGTAGAGGATGAGCGCATCGAGTTGCATCAAGGTTTGACTCCCCAGTGAGCGAGGGTGGTGGCTTCGTCCGCCTCGGATCCTCCGAACCAACGTCCGAGGAACTCGGCGGCTTTCACGCAGTCCGTCCAATCATCGGTTGGGAAGAGTGTGCGCGGGCGGCGGGCGAGCTTTCCTGCAGCTATGGATCCGAGCGAGCCGGTGAGGACGGTGTGCTGCAGCCCGTAGCTGATCGCGGCTCCGGTGAAGGCGCGGAATGTGCGGGCTCGGTTGGCGAAGTCCATGAGAATAACCGGGTTGCGTCGGAGCCACGCCCACATCGATGAGGCGGTCGTGCCCGGAAGCGCTTCTCGCGTGGGTTTATGCAGAGCGCTGGGCAGGATGAGGAACGCGAATGTGATCGGCATCGCGGTGCCCGCTTTCGCTCCGTACGCGGCGCATGCCTTATTGAGCAGGAGGGCGCAGAACGCAGGGTTGAAGAGTGTGCTGGCCTCGGAGTCCGCAGCCGTGATGGGCGTGGGTGTACTCACGCGACGTCCTGCACTTCGGCAATGCGGTCCTTCAGGAGGTTGAGCCAATCCGGATGCCAGCCAATTTGCAGCCGATCGGCAAGGATGTGCAACGAGCCGAGCGGAATGTAGCCGGATCGGACCTCCGCGCGAATCTCCGGCAGGGTGCGTTCCTGGAGTCGCGCGTACGTCGTTCGCGCGAACTTTCGCTTCTCGTCATCGCTGACCACGTCGTCCCCGTCCGGCTCCTCCAAGGGGAGGAACACACGTTTCCATTCCTCCATCAGGCGCCGGTCGTAGGAGTCGAGTTCGCCGATCGCGAGCAGCTGCTCGCGTTGCCACCGGGAACGCTGCAGGAAGGCCCGGTTGTGGTCGTATACAGCCTGGCGGATGCGTTCATGGTGCAAGAGGATGATCTGCAGCTGCTCGACGAAGACCCGGTCGTCTCCCGCAACCTCGTCTGGGCTCGGTTCCGGTTCGTTGTCATAGTCCAGCGGTAGATTGTCGTCTCGGAGCAACTGAGCAATCAGGTGGAGCTGATCTTCGATCTCTCGAATATCTATCCAGTCGGCTTCACCGCGGGCGACCTTGGTGAGATGCACCATCGTGCGCCGGTGCCACCAGCCGCGCAGCCGATCAACAAGAGGTTGACGGCGTTGCTGCACAGTGGTCTTGCGGACGGTAGCGACGAGTTGCTCGGTGATCCGTTCACCAGTAGCCGCCGAGCCGAGCACGACGACCCTGTTCAGCAGCCCTGTCCGTTGCACGTCGTTCAGGGAGAGATACCTCGTGTAGTAATCAGCGGATGCCGCGTTGCCAGCGGCACGAGCGACGACGTCGAGTCTCTCTCTGGCAGCGAGCACATGCTCGCTGCTGCGCCCTGGACCGAGCAGGCTTGCCGCTGTGCCAGACTTCGGGGTCGCCGTCGAGTACAGGAAGCATGCGGAGCGGTCGTCCGATGTCTCGGTCCAGTTGTGCAGCGTTTTCCAGAGGTCCGGACTTGCATCGCCGAGAGAGCCCTGGCGCTCAACATGATGCTTGGTTTGCCACAATTCCTGTGGCTGTCCGCCCACCTCGAACACAATATCATCCACGGTTTCGAGAGACAGCCGAAGGCTGTCCTCGGTATCCATTCGTTGCAACGCGATGAGCAGGGCGTACTCGACCTGGGCGAGATACCCGAGCGCCGAGCCCGCGGCGCTGAATCGGTTGCTCTCGGCGATGCTCATGGCTTTACTCTAGCGACTGTTCTGCTGGGTCATCGGTGCGGTCCTGGTCAAAGACGTTGAAGCTGTAGTTCTCCACTTTCGGCGCCAAGGCCGAGGGGATCTTGGAGACTGTGCAGATTTGATTGGAGATCGCTTCCTCCGCGGTGTCGATACACCTTCTACAGCAGGCGGCTATCGGACTGGTCTACGGCTTCGCGTTTCCCCCCCCCTGTGCTCGGGCATATCCCGGTCTGCGACGTCCCTGCCGGCATCGTGGACCGGTGCATCGACGACTGGGAGCCGTCGCTTCCGCTTCTACGCCAGAGAACACGACTGCGGCTCTACGCCCGTCGGATATTGGATGATTTGCACGCGGTTCGTCACCTCCTCGGTCCACTTCCCGTAACCGATGAGGAGCAAATGCTCGTTGCCAGCGATTCTGCTCCCAGTGGTTTCGCGGTCCATGTCCCACACAGTTCCGACAAAGTATTGAAGGCGCAGGCAACGTCCCAAGGTCGGAGCGGGTTCTGCTGGACCCGGGAGAAGGGCCCGTCCGATTCAAGTAGAACCCGCTCGACAGGATAACCAGGATGCTGGGACATTGGGTCTTGCTGGATTCCTGCAACCGGGCGGTACTGGGGCTGACGTAAAGCTTAGAGAGGCGAGGCTCGTGCCCACCTCATCCGGGATCTACTGCTTCGTATCCCCCCGGCCTCAAGCCACGCGAGCAGGTCCATCTGTTCCTCACTCAGCTTCTGATTCTTTTCACTGAGAGGGGAACGCTGAACATCAGCCTGCCCGGCCGCCTTGACGGCATCGCTATGCCGGCGTTTAGAGCGATCGCCTCGGGACTTCGCAGCAGGGGCCTGAATTTCGCAGCCAGCAAGCTTCTAGTCTTGTCTCCTTTCGTCATGCTGCAAGGCTGAGGCATAGCGTCAGTGCTGGCGTAATGTCTCTTGCATGGAAGCTACCTCAGACGATGCCCTCGCTCGCACTGCAGAATTAGCTGAACTCGCAGACGCAAGTCGGACCGCGTTTCTTGCTCTAGCTAAATCTGCATGGCAACCGGCAGAAGATTCCGCCGCAGCCTCAGCCAAGATTGCCCTTACCGCCAAAGACCCTGCAACGAGCAGCGCCGGCATTCTTTCAGGCTTTGACCTTGTCTCCGAAGTTGTTGTGACGTATCTGGAAGTTGCCGCCAATCATCTGGGTGGACTGGCCGCTCTTTATCGCAGTGGCGAGGTTATGTTTTCGCCGCTACCGCTCGTACGGTCGATATTGGAGTACAGCGCTCACGCAATGTGGGTGGTTGGCGACGGCTCGGGGCTGGCGGAAGACATGTTGGCCCGCGCATATCTTGAGGAGTTTGTCAGCTCGGAATTCGCAAAGATGGCCGCAGGCCGTATGGGTTCCAAAGAAGACGATTCCCACCAGAATGCGCAAAAGCGTTGGAAGGCAATTCGTGAGCGGGCAATCGCCGCATTTCCTGGGACCACGCCGAAAGACCTCGGTGAAAGGACCATCGCCGGTCAAACTCTCTTGTCGCCAGAAAGCGCCGTTTCGTGGATGTTCGACCTGCTCCACTCGAACGCCAACGGCAGCGTGAACGACAAGCAATCCGAAGGGATCTACGCATTTTTGTCGAGCGGAACCCATCCCTCGCTGTACCAAGCCCGCCAGATGCGTACGTACATTGACCAAGGTAAATATGTTGGAACGGTCCTGACAGTTGATTTGGGCTACCTTGAGAGACTGCTCGGAGTGGGTGTCATAGCCTTTTACAACGCCTTGTCCTATGTCATGTCCTTCTACGGGCTGCCAACTGAAGCTCATGACGTGCTGACACAGCAAATTGACGACATCTTGCCGGGGTACCTGAAACCCTGACGTCGGGTGACCAAGGTCAGCGCACCCGCCAGATACTGTTTGCCAGCCAGGGGTCGAGCCTCGAGCCTCACGCGCTCTAGGCATAGCAAATGATGGCGGAAGGCTAGCGCCGCGTCTTGTTTCCCTGCCGTGCACCTTTCCGAACTCGGCTGAACATGACTACCCAACGGCAACACGCCAAGGGGCTTCACGTACGAGCTGTTCGATCTACCTGATGACGGCAGCCTCCGCCGGGAGGACGGCTTCGCGGTTCGTTCAGAAGAGGATTCCCGGATGAGTGTCATGCCGCCGTCAGGACGGCACTTCTCATGAGGATAATCGATTTGTAGGTGCTAGGGTTCCGGTAGCCGCACGCGGTGCGCTTCATTTGCTTGATGGCTGTGTTGTTGGCCTCAACCTTGCCGGTCGTGGCGCCGGCGACGATGAGGACTTCGATCTATTCCACCACCTGCAAACGATGCGGTAGAGCTTGTTCGTCTCCGGCTGTCTGGCAGCCTCGACCAGAGTCTTGAGTTCCGGTTTCGCAGTGGCTGCATCGGCCAGAGACCCGGTGCGCAGCAGCAGCCGGAGCTGTTCTTTGACCTTCCACACGGCCTGCAGTTTCCCGGCCGGGTCATCGGCGGCGAAGACCTCGCCCAGCCGGCGGGTTGACTGCCCCGATTGCGTGTCGCCGGCGCCGCAGGAGCAGCATCCGGTGGGCCCAGGAAGCCAAGCTTATAGGAGATCGCCTCGGCTTCCTGCCGGCAGGAAGCTCTGCGGGAGTCTCAGCGAGTCATGGCTTCCATCCTACTTCTCTGCCCGTTCGGGTGGCACCAGCTGGTACCCCGCGCCAATGCAATAAGGCCCCTTCATCAGTTGCAAGGGGCTTCTTTGGCATCCCGCGGCGGCAACAGTACAGCTGTCCAAGCCACGCCTCAGAGACCAACTTCTTCGAGCATTGCCATCTGCCATCTCCCGCCGCCAACCGCGCTTGAATAGGCTACGAGCCGAGAACTCTTAGGAAGTGCATGCAGCTGCTGTTCCAGCAATGCCGCAAGATTCGGATCTACCGACTTAACGTAGGCAATCATTCCTAGAATCCTTGGCAATGGCCACGCACCCGCATGTGAAAAGTGAGCCATACCAAACTTACTCAGATAGTAGACCTGCTTGCGAAGTTCCTTTTTCATACCTCGCGGAACATGTGGACGCGTGAGGCTTTGAGCAACGTTGAGCCCAAGAACGACGCGCCTCGTCGACATGAATCTTGTCTTCTTTTCGTTTGGCAACCAGGCATGAGAGTCCAATACCGCCAGGAGATCATGAAGAAACGAATCATCGACCGCTGACCCGGAAAAAACGAGGTCATCAACCCAACGCGTGTACTTCACAGCACGAGCTGCACAGAGTCGCTCAATGTCTCGATCCGTTTCACGAAACACAAGATTGGATATCAGCGGGCTCGTACGGAACCCAAGCGGCAATGTGTTCGAGCGCAGGCAGCACCCCACAAAAACGTCAAGAGCCTCCTCGTCAAGCAAGGGATTTAGTGCATCCCTGACACGTTGCTCACTTATCTGGCCAAAAAAGTCTTTCAAGTCAACGACTAGTGCGGATGGGGCACCCACGTGAACTTGGGCGGCTGAGTACGTCGACTTACCCGACACGAAACCAAAAACAGAATCCGGCGCCACATAGAGGGACTGTAGGGCCGCGGTCATGCGCTTCAGCAGAGAGTCCAGGGGTCCAACGGAACGCCACCCGTCACGCCCCCGGAAGCGTACGGGGCGTGCATGCTCCATTGCCCACTGACGCCACTCTGACGATTCGGAAGTCGTTGGGAGACGACCATTCATGCTCCCAACAACCTGAAGCTGCCACTTCAGGCTCCTCCACACAAGTTTCTGCTGAACCACGGTCACGCCAATCCGAGCTGTAATCTGAAGCGCCCCCCGGTCAGTAGCGACAACACAAAAAGTGAACAATGTACCGAATCGGCAACTTATCTACATCGCGGGGGGTGCGACTTCCATAATAGCGGTGGTGAGCGCCCAAGCGCTTAAGACAAGACACCTGTGTGCAATCGAACCTGATTTATCGAAGAAATGCTCGTCCGGATGTTCTCAAAGTTGCGAAAGTTTGCATCCTTCGGACTCACATGGCCCAAGGCAGGCCCACCCGACGCGAACAGAGTTCCTCGGCATTGTCCGCTGCACTCGTCAGCGCCGGCGCAGTCGAGCTCGTTCTGTCCTATGAGTCTTGAGATCCCTAAGATCATATAGTCCGCAATCGACGACAGATCCGATTCACCCTTGCTCAGAATTCCAACCGCGGGCAGAGGACCATCCCAACTGTCATTCTGATTCACGCAAAATTGAACTAACGGCGCGAACTTCGAGTTCAGACCTGTATATTCCTCGAAGCCAAACTCGATGGCATAATCTCGAGAATAACGACGCACAAGATCCTTCACTAAAGTCGCATGCAAGACCGCATAAGCACGACTAAGCTTTGCACCTTCAACCTTCTCCATCATCTCAATATAACGATAATGATATTTAATACCAATAGATTGACCCATAAAGCGCCACAAAGGAATGGCAGTTGAGATTTGATCTTCAGTCAAATGCCATCCCGACTCTTCCAATCTCAATCTTTCGTCATGGTTTGCAATCGAGCGATCATTCGCAACTTCTTCGCGAAGTAGTTTCAACTTAGAGAGCACTTCGGCATGGGACTCTTCCCCTTCGACCACAGCTGCTCCAACTGCATATATATAGGAAATGCGCCGAGCGTTACCACTATCCTTCCACGGGATTTTATACTCTGACTCATCCGCGTATACAAAGACTTTTTCCATATGCTGCGGCCCGCCCATATAGCCCCTTTTCTTGGATTGGCTGCGCCAATGCTCGTTTAATCAATAGTTCAGGATGAAGTCCTCCCAAGCTCACTCGAATCTACTACTGCCTCAGCAAAGGCTGAGACTTCGGTGAACATGAAGGGTTTGCTCGGAGCGGACACCGTCGTTCTCACCTTTGACATCAGATGAACGAACGGTGCAAGCAAGGAACGGCGTCGCCCCTCCTTAATGCTGGGGTCGCGCTACCTTCAAGTGGAGACGCCCACAAAGTGACTGCCAGCCCTATGTGCCATGAACATGCAACCGAAGCGCAACCCCGGTGTCAGCGCTGGTCGAAAAGTGGGCCATTTCGTGGGCAAGCCGTCACAATGGCCCACTTTTCGACCGTCACCGACACCCGGCCATCAGCAGCAGTTAATAAGACCGCCCCGGTGGCCCACGGGACGGGATGTACCTGATCCGGACGCTGGAGCCATGGAGCCCGCAAAAGAATACGGAATCCAAGGCAGTGAGCGCGAAGCGTATGGACTTAGACGCGGACTAGTTTAGTCGGGGCACATGGATCGGTAGTGGCAGGACGTGCGGCATTGACCGCATTTGCGCACCCGGGGACTCTCGGATGGCTTGGGGTTTGCAGCAGGAGCCACTCCGGCCGGGTCTGACGTTGCGGTGGGGACCAGATCATCGAAGTACCCAGGCGCTGCAGGATTTGCTGCCGTTCACTTCAAGGACCCTCAGCTCTTCCACTGTCAAGATCTGGGTCTGAGAAAGCTGCTTCACACATCATTTCAAGGAACCGTTCGTTCAAACACCGAACTTGCTCCGCGCCCATTCCTCCCCTGCCAGCGGCCTTGGCAAGCGCTTTAGCCTCATCACCGACAATTTTGCCATCCGCCAGCGCGAGGGCGAGCACGTCAAGATACTCTGTCGCGGTCGCGTCCGCGACGTCGGCTGTGCTGATCGGCAGCCGGGATGGCCGAGCGAACGAGCATGGACAGGTACGACGATCAACCGGAAGAAGAGTCCGGATCCCACACACCTTCACTCTGTCGACGGATCGGACGCCGGCCACAGATACCCCAAGGACGTTCCAGCTGAACCCGGAATGTCCTAAGGAAACCGAGGGTCCGGGGCGCAGGATCATGTCGCGTCAAAGGAGACCTGCATAAAGTGGTGAAGGCAGAACCATGAGGAAGGGACCAAAATGCGGGGCCGAAAAACCGACCGTGCACAGAAGTGTGCACAATGTGCACACCCCCTTTGGCCCGACAAACACGAGATGAGCGCAGTCTACCTGGCTCGCAGCAAGCAGCTCTCCGCGGAAGATCCTCGAAGAGAATTCGGCTTAGTCATGTCGTCACCACAACTCCTGGCCATGAACGAGTGACGGCCAACAACTGGCCACCGAAATCAGCAAAGGGACCACACATAACCCCTAGATTCCAGCAAGCGGAGGGCCCACCAGCCAGGACCCTGAACCCGCCACCCACACAACCGAACAGGCGACGCGGCGCCAGGCACTGACCGCGGACAGTGTCAGAGGGACCCGCGGAAGGGTCAATGTCCACACATTAAAGCAAAAACCCCTCTGACGAGGGGTTATGCGTGCCCGAGGTGGGACTCGAACTACATTCCAGGCCCTGCAAACACGGGGAACCCGCGAAAACATGCGGAATCCGTGCCCGTTCGGAGACAGTACGGGCTAATCCGAGGCCAGGAGTGTGCACATTGTCCACACTCCTGGCTCGGGATTTCTTTGCTTGGTTTCCCTTACTTTGCGTAGGCGGCCGGGACCTCGTAGTTCGCGGCCAGCGGAGGGAGCTTCGGGACCGGGTGCGGACCGCTGGAAAGCCAATCGTTGCTGATTTCGGTGGCTTTAGCGGCGTGGAGGACGAGCTGTGCCGCGAGGGCAGAACCGGTGATTTTGGCGTAGGCTACGGCGGTCTCACCGACTGCCTCGGTGTGTTCGAGGAGCGGGAGCAGGTGTGCTGAAGTGACGTTGCTGAGTTTCCCAACCCGTTTGCCGTCGAGTTCGTACCTCGACCAGCGGGCGCTGTGTGCCGTTTTTCAACGTGTTGATCGCTTTGTGCAGGCTGACCAGCAGGAGGCCTCGACGGTCGGTTGGGACGTGGCTGGACAGCATGTCGAAGTGGTTCTCTTCCTTCAGGACCTGAATTCCTGATCCCCACGGCAAGAGCGTGCTCACGCCTGTGGGGGCCGCGTTGAGTGGAGTAATCAGTTCCGGTTCTGGCAGCGCAATGGTGACGCGTGCACGAAGCTGGGCGCCGTCGTCGTATCCCCAAATGCGAGCGGTAGTTGCAGCGAGCAGTCCGCTGGCGATGCTTCTCCTGATTGGTTGTTTATAGCGAAGCGCGTCCTCACGACTGAGATAACCAAGCACCCGGCCTCTCCACCGAACACTGATGGCATTAGCATCGTGCGGGTTGTCCGGCTCAGCAACCAACTCCACCTCAACACCTTCAACTTCACCGTCGGACCCGCGAATGGATATGGCTCCGTTGGCGAGGAGCGCGGTCTTGATTGCCTTAGCGTAGGCGTGCTCACCAACGACCTCCACGTTCGACCACGCAGCGCGACCAAGGGAAACAGGATACGAGCGCTTAGGGGAGGAAGAAGGCTGATTGACCGCTGCAATTGGTTCCAGTGGCACCGCGTACGACGAATCCTGATGAGGCGAAGCGGCATTGTCGGGCTGACTTTCGTGCTGCGAAAGCGCCGTCGTGACCGCCAGGCGTGGGAGGACGCCACCTATTCAGCCACTACTGAAGAATCTCTCAGGGTCCCTGGTGGCGGTATCGAAAACTTGGCTGATGACGCTGCGTCCGCCCGCGTTCAGCCTCGCCGGGCTTTCGCCGACGAAGGTAAGGAGGTTTGCTGCCTCTCGAATAGGAGACCCCAATCTTGGGGATCCTCACCGTAGTTGTTGTGCGACGCATTGCCGACTTCGTGACCCGGAAGGGGCCGCCCCCCAACGCTTGCGCTCAATCCGCGCTTCGATGCGGTGATCCGCACCGGCCCAAAACTCTTTGACTTGTGGTAACGAAACCCCAAAGCCGTACCCCCGATAAATCTGGCATACGAAAGCCAGTTCTCCTCATACGAGAGATTCTATGCATCAGCAATCCGTCCAGGACCAAACGGCCACCAAGCGAAATCTCCACGCCGCTGCAAAAAAGCCTGAGCGCCCTCAACAACCGCCGAAGTCATGCGGTCCCATTCTTCAAAACCCATGGAAAAGAACAAACTCATCGCTGCTTGTCATTCTGATATGTCCCATGGTCGCTGGGCGGGCCCTCCGCGCAACCAGGGCGCTACACGCCGACCCCGGAACCGAAAACTTCCCAGACCGGAGTCGGATGGCGCCGGGACGAAGTTTTCAGCCCCGGCGCCGGTCCCCCAAGTTGCACTCCGTCCCCTCAGCCCAGCGGATGGTCCCCTACCAGAACGACGATCACGACCAACAACCGCAGACAAAACAGAAATCAAGGGTGAAGGAAACGGGATCATGGAAAAGCTCACGATCAAAACACCATCGGATGTCCTCAGCTTCATCGGGCACACCCTGGGCTTCTGGCCCCAGGAAAGCCTGGTGTGCATCACGATGAACGACAACAGCATCGGTGCCACTCTCCGTATCGACCTCCCCCACCAACCGGGCCAGGAGCTCAACTACGCACGAACGGTCGCCCACTACCTCACCAGTGACACCACTGCAACATCGATCCTCTTCGCGGTCTACACCAGCGAAACCACCAAACCCGGACAGCCTAAACCCCAAGCCGGAGCCATCGCCGCACTCACCGGGGTGCTCGCCGAGCAGGGAATCACCATCCGGGACGGCCTCTTCGTCGGGGAAGAAACCTTCTCCCCCTACGACGGCGAACCAGGCACCAGCCTCGCCCTGCCCGTAAGCTCCACAGAAACCAGCGCGATCAACGCCGAATTCATCTACCGCGGCAGCTTCGTCGAACCCACCGACCGCATCACCCTGCCAGCCACCGGCCCGACGGCCGCGAAAGCCGCCGCGGTTGAAAGCCACATGGACTCCATCAAGTCTCAACCGGCCGAGACGGCCCTCCGCCACGGCAGGGAACTCTGGGGCAACATGCTCGGCTCCACGGACTTCCCCAGCGACGACAACTGCCACGCCCTCGTCGCGAACCTGCAATTCCCCGCCATCCGAGACAGGCTCATAGCCGACATCCCTGGGATGGACGAACAGTCCCCACAATGGTCACGCATCGAATGGGCACAACAACTCCTCCTGCATGCCTACACCCGCACCTCCCCCGAACACGCAGCACCAATCCTCACGGCGATGGGACTGCCCCCGGTTTTGT